>JAILCM010000147.1 GCA_024680155.1 Treponema sp. | reverse complement strand
TTGTTTTTTTTGTATACAGGTTATATATTAAGGTGTCAGATTTTTGATACAAAAACAAATTTTAAGGAGATGTGTATGAAAATTAAGAAAATCGTTTTAGGAGTTGTAGCTGTTTCAGCTTTGTTGGTTGGATGTAAATCTCACCCAAAATTGCAAGGTAATACCCCAGTTATGGCAACAGGAACTCCAGAAGTAGTTGATTATCCTGGAAAAGCTCTTGGAACACCAGTTCCTGAATGGGTTTTTGCGGTAGATCAGGGTGCAAACAAAAAAATTGCAAAAGAACTTGGAATTGATACAAAAACAAAAATCTTTGTAGTAACAAACAAAGGTAATGATTTGGATTTCTTAAAAACTTGGTCTGATCAGGTTGATATTCGTGCCGAAGTTGCAAGTGCAATTGAACAGACAGTAGCTCAGAGTGTACAGGCTGCATTTGAAGGTAAAGATGCTGATACTCAGACAAAAGAACGCGCATTCAACATTTATTCAGCTTCAATGACAAATCTTACTTTGAACGGACTTCAGAAAGAAGCTCATTACTGGATTAAGACTAGAACTCCAAAAGCTGGTGTAAAAAAGGCTCGCAAAGATGCTGATTACGACATTGAATATACATACTATGTTGTATTCGGAATTGATAAGGGTTCTTTCCAGGAACAGATGGAAGCTGCAATTGCTGATGTAGAAGACAATACAAATCAGAGTGAATTGCTTAAATCAGTTCTTACAGAAAGACTTAATGAAACAATCGTTGTAAAAGAAGGAACTGTTGAAGAAGATACATACAATTATTTTGATTAATTTTTCTGATTAATCAGACTTAATAAAGTTTTTCTAAAAGGATTGCGAAATTTTTATATTTTGCAATCCTTTTTTTTGATTTTTTTCTGAATTAGCGCGATAATAAGAATACTATGAGTAATAAGAAACACGGAAAACTTTTTATTAGAATTGCCGGCGTTATAGCCGTAGTAATGGTTGTACTTAATGTACTTGAATCTGTAATTGTAATTTCGAATACAAGAAGCCAGGTAGAAGATATCAATATTGCTCGTTATGTTGATATGGCCGAAAACTATTCAAATACAATTTCAAAGAAACTTGAAGAATATATTGCTCGTCTTGATTATTATGTTAATTCTGATGTTGTTGCTACAAAAGACGATGCCCAGATTATTGAATGGTTGCGTGCTCACGAAGATAAGCGTTTTAAGGAAATTGACTACGTTGCATGGGTAAATGCTAAAGGTGATTTTGATTCTGATATTGGCTCCCATACAACCATTCCAGACCGCGATTACTTCCAGGCAATTATGTATTCAAATGCCGATTTCTTTATTGATAATCCGGTAACTTCAAAAACAACAGGAAAATCTGTAATTCATATTTGTAGAGCAGTACGAGATCCTGCTAACCAAAAGACATTCGGATTTTTCTGTGCTGTAATCAACATTGAAAATTTGAGTGTACTTTTAAAAGATATTAATGTTGGTAATGGCGGTGCAGCATTCCTTCTTTCTGGAACTGGAAATCTTATTTCTAAAGTTGGTGCTGCTGATGTTGCAGAAATTAATATTGAAGAACAGGTTACAGCTGATAGCATTAAAGAACTTATTGTTAGTGTAAATGGAACTGCTTATGGTTCTGAATGGACTAATCAGGGTAAGCTTGGAAAAGTTTTGAATATTTACGTTCCAATCAAATATACCCGCTGGAATATTGCAGTTTTAATGAAAGAAAAAATCATCATGGATATTTCTATGAAGATTTCAAACTTCCTTATGTTGTTCAGCTTCTTATTGGTTGTAATGGTTGTAATTGCTTCGGCAATTATAATTTATAATTCAATTAAACCGCTTAAAGTTGTTGAATCTTCTATTAAAGATATTTCTACTGGAAACGCGGATCTTACAAAACGAATTAATCTTAAAAAAGATAATAGCGAAATTGGACGCGTAGTAGACGGCTTTAATCAGTTCTCGGAAAAACTCCAGAATATTATGGGTGCAATCAAAGAAACAAAAGATGAACTTGTAGAAGCCGGACAAATTCTTGACCGAAACACAGAAGATACTGCAAGTGCAATCACCGAAATTATTGCAAATATAGAAAGTATGGGAAACAACATTGCTTCTCAGTCTGATAGTGTTCACGAAACTGCTGGTGCTGTAAACGAAATTGCCGCAAATATTGAATCTCTTAACAGAATGATTGAATCTCAGGCGACAGCTGTAACTCAGGCTTCGGCTTCGGTTGAACAGATGATTGGAAATATTAATTCAGTAAACTCTTCGGTTCAGAGAATGGCGGATGAATTTAAGGTTTTGGAAGAAGAAGCTGGTGTTGGACTTCATAAACAGGATGATGTTTCTTCTAAGATTGAAACTATTACAACTGAATCAAAATCTTTGCAGGAAGCAAACGCTGTTATTAGTAGTATTGCAAGCCAGACAAACTTACTTGCTATGAATGCCGCAATCGAAGCTGCACACGCCGGCGAAGCAGGAAAAGGATTTGCCGTTGTTGCTGACGAAATCCGTAAACTTTCCGAAACTTCTACAGCTCAGTCTAAGACAATTGGAGTTCAGCTTAAGAATATTGTTGCAAGCATTAATGAGATGGTTCACGCTTCTACCGAGGCAAAGAATGCTTTCTCTTCTGTAAATGCACGAATTACAAAAACAAACGACCTTGTACGAGAAATTTCTAACTCTATGGAAGAACAGCGCGAAGGTTCAAAACAAATTTCAGAAGCTCTTAGTGCAATGAACATGAGTACTTCGGAAGTTAAGACTTCTTCTTACGAAATGTCAGAAGGTAACAAGGCAATTCTTACTGAAATTCAGAAATTGCAGGATGCAACCTTTACAATGCGCTCTGGAATGGATGAAATGTCGGCTGGAGCAACTCAAATTAACAGAACCGGTTCCGATTTGTCTGATATTGCCAAGAAGATTGAACAGTCAATTGCTCAAATTGGTGGCGAGGTAGACCAGTTCAAAGTGTAAAAGTCTTTACGGGGCTTGAACGAATAATTTTGTAAAACAAGGGCGGAAAAAATGACAGCTACAGAAAAATATCTTGCAATGAACAACGAATTTTGCCGTTTACGCGATGCTATTTACGAGTGCGATGTAGAAGAGGCAGAAGAAGATGAAAAAGTGCAGAAAACTGTAGAAGCTGCCCTTGGTATTTTGTGTCAGTATTTAGATTATTATAAAGAACTGAACGACGTGCATACGCATGAGAAGAAGTAGCAACGGGTTTTGGGGTATCGCAAGCTTCTGTTGAATTTTCACCGTTAGTGAGTTCGGCTTGCGATTGCAGTTTCTTATCAGAAACTGCGTTACATGGGATTTTAAGGGCAGAGCCCTTAGGCGAAGGGGTAGTGGACAAGCCAACAAAGCGGAGAG
Organism: Treponema sp.; assembly: GCA_024680155.1. Classification (GTDB taxonomy): domain Bacteria; phylum Spirochaetota; class Spirochaetia; order Treponematales; family Treponemataceae; genus Treponema_D. The sequence continues at coordinate 15,409 of JAILCM010000147.1, read as the reverse complement.
AATCGGCACTACTTGCAGGGACGATTCGTGGAGCGACTTGGCTTGGGAACGAGGGGAAGACTTTCCCCTCCTAAATCCGCAAAAATCTTCTTTAAAAATCCATCTGGGTATAGTAAAATATATTTGGGTGGATTTTTTTATGAAAAATGTTTTTTTTGTTGCGGCACTTTTTTTAGGGGCAGCGTTTTTTTCTGTATCTTGTTCAAAAGTTCCCGAAATGTCGCTTGAGGAAATTGAAGCTTACACACAAAATCTAGACTTGCAGCTTACTCAAAATACGATTTCTAAACCCTGGACTGGCGGTGAATTAAAGCCTGGAAAAGTAGGCGGCATTTGGTACGATACAATTCTTTCTGATCCAAAAACATTTAATCAATTAATTGCACAGCGGGATGGTTCTAGTGTGGGCATTGTTAGTATGACGCTTGATGCTCTTGTTGATTATGATGCTACTTTGCGAGAATGGAAGCCTCAGGTTGCCTTTTACGAAATTGAAACGGACGAAATTGCAAATACACTTACTATTCATTTTACAATCCGCGATGATTATTACTGGACTTGGTATAATTCTGATGAAAAAGTTCCTGTAACTGCTGATGATTTTGTTTTCTGGTACAACGAAATTGACGGAGATCCGGCTTTTGCTTCGAGTGGTTATGGTTCACAATGGATTTTGATGGAAGATGGTTCGGAAGCACATATTGACTGTAATAAAATAGACGACAAGCATTTTGATTTTGTTTTTCCACGAATTGTTGCGGATCCTCTTCTTGCTACAAATATGGAACTTTGTCCTTCTTTTATTTTTGGGCCGGCAAAAGAAAAAGGCGGTGCAGAAGGAGTAAAGGCTTTGTTCAGTGTGGATAAAGATCCAAAAACACTTCCTTCTTGTGGAAAATGGTACATCACAGAATATGTTCCAGCTCAAAGGCTTGTTTTTACACGAAATCCTAATTATTGGAAAAAAGATTCTAACGGAAATACAATTCCTTATATTGAACAGGAAATTTACCAGATTGTTGGTGATACAAATACAGATTATCTTCTTTTTAAACAAGGACAAACCGAAAGTTACAGTCCAAGCCCGGAGCAAGTAAGCGATTTTGTTGAAAATCAAAAGGAAGATTATACGGTATTCAATGCGGAAGGTTCGATGGGCTCTTCTATGTGGAGTTTTAATCAGAATCCGCAGAATAAAGATAAACCTTTTTACAATTGGTTTACAAAAAAAGAATTCCGTCAGGCAATGAGTTGTCTTTTAAACCGTGAACGCATTGCAATTCAAACTTATCGTGGACTTGCCCAGCCAAAATATTCGTTTTTTCCAGAAGCAAATCCCTACTACAATCCTGAAATCACTTTAAAATATAAATACAATCCGGACCAAGCAGAAAAACTTTTAGCTCAGGCAAGATTTATAAAAAAAGACGGAACCTGGTACGACGAACGGAATAATAAACTAGAATTTGATCTTACAATTTCGAGCGGAGGAACGGTTGCAAATGATATGGCTCAAATTGTTGCAGATGAATGTGCAAAAATTGGCATTACCGTAAATGTTAGACAGATTGATTTCCAGAAACTTGTAGAAATGCTGACCGCTACCTACGATTGGCAGAGTATTTTTATTGGGCTTGGTTCGAATATGTTCCCATCGCAGGGTAGTAATGTTTGGCCAAGTGACGGAAACTTACATTTGTGGTACCCATTGCAGGAAACTCCGGCAACCGATTGGGAAGCCCGCGTGGATTATCTTTATAACGAAGGCTGCTACACAATTGACCACGACAAAGCAAAAGAAATTTGGGATGAATACCAGGAAATTATTCTGGAACAATGCCCTGTTATTTACCTTATGCGCTCAAAAAGCTTTTTTGGAATCAGAAATAAATGGGATTTAACAAATGTTTACTACGACAATAAAAACGGCGCAGTTTTGGAAAGCGTATATTTGAGGGACGTAAAATAATATGAATGGATTTAGAAATTTTTATAGAAAATTAAAGGCGACTCTTGGCGCACCCTGGAATGTTTACCGCAAAAAGGCACCGCTTGCTTCTTTTATAACTGGACGTGTTCTTACAATGCTTGTGCTTCTTTTTCTTTTGGGATTCGCGCTTTTTGGACTGATGGAACTTGCTCCCGGCGATATTGTTGACCAGATGATGACTCAGCAATTATTTTCGAGTTCCGATGGTGGCGGTGATAAAGGCGGAATTGGTGGAGCTCTTAGCGGAGGTTCTGCTTCTGGTGCTGGTGGAATTGGTTCTGGCGGTGCAAATGGAGCTGGTAACAACGGTTCACAAAATAAAAACTTTACTGACGAACAGATGAATCAGTTACGTGCAGAGCTTGGGCTTGATAAACCATTTTATGTTCAATATTTTAAGTGGCTTAATCGTGTAATTATTCATCACGACCTTGGAACAAGTTTAATTTCAAAAGCACCTGTAAGCTTCCTTATAAAATCCCGGCTTTGGAATTCAGTTCTGCTTAATTTAATTTCTCTTGTTTTTATTACGATATTTTCGTTTTTACTTGGAGTTTTCTTTTCGAGCAAGGCGGGAACAAAAATCGATCTTGGAGCAACTTTTTTTGCGCTATTCTTTCACGCGTTCCCGGGAATCCTTCTTTTGATTCTTTTCCAGCTTTTTGCATCAATTTCGGGGGCTTTTCCAGTAACCGCTTACCCTGATTTTACATTTAGTGATGCTCCTGCAAAGTTTACGTTCAGTTATATGCATCACATTTTCTTGCCGCTGTTTGCATCTTTTTTGGGTGGAGTCGGCGGAACTATGCGAATGATTCGTGCAACAATGCTTGATCAGATGGGAATGCCTTACATTTTTGCTTTGCGTGCCCGTGGAATCAGTGAAAAACGCGTTTATTTGAACCATGCATTCCGCAATACGCTGAATCCCTACATCACCGGCAGCGCTAACCTTCTTGCGGGACTCTTTTCCGGCTCGCTCGTTCTTGAAATTATTTTTGCTTACCCCGGAATAGGACGTTTAATGTATGAAGCCGTTTTACAGGAAGACATCAATCTTGTACTTGCAAACAGTATGTTTATTTCGGCACTTGTACTTATTGGCATGGTAGTAAGCGATATTTTGCTCGCCATTGTAGACCCAAGAATCCGTTACAGTGCAAACAGTTAAAGCAAACGCGTAGAGCATACACCCGGACTAAACGCTTAAAGCAGTCCCCTTTTGGAGAATAAAATATGAAAAAACTATGGCAATATTTATTAAAACGACCACTTGCAATCACCTCGCTCATTTTTTTGGCACTCGTCTATTTTATAATGATTTTTGCAGAATTCTTTGCTCCATATCAGCCTACACAAAGTTTTGAAAATAATACCTACCATCCTGCAAACATCCAGATTACCGCACATGGGCTAAAAGTTCGTGAATGCCGCGTAATCAACAAAATTAACTGGAAATATGCCCGCGTAACAGACGATGGTTACACCCATGATTTCAAGTTTTTTGCAAAAGGAACACCGTACAAACTGCTTGGATTCATTCCGTGCAGCCGTCACCTTTTTGGTACAAAAGACAACGCATATTCCGCATACCTTCTTGGAGCCGATCACCTTGGCCGCGACCTTTTCAGCCGAATTATTTACGGTAGCCGAATTTCGCTTACAATCGGCTTTGTTGCAACCGCAATTTCCATGCTTCTTGCAATAGTTTTGGGCGGATTTTCTGGCTATTTTGGTGGTAAAACCGACTGGTTCATCATGCGTTTTGCAGAATTTTTTATGCTCATACCAAGCCTATACTTTATCCTGTTTTTGCGTTCACTTTTAAACAGTAGAATGGATTCCGGAACTTCCTACATAATAATCACACTCATACTTTCGCTTGTAGGCTGGCCCGGCAGTGCACGAACAATCCGCGGTATAGTCCATTCAATCAAACGCGAAGAATTTGTAATCGATGCCGATTTGGAAGGAGTTCCGCCACTTGTAGTAATTTTCCGCCACGTCATTCCTCAAATCACGAGCCTTTTAATAGTAAGCATAACTTTGAGCGTACCAGGCTTTATCATGAGCGAAACAACACTTTCTTACCTTGGCCTTGGTATAAACGATCCTGCAGTCAGTTGGGGTTCTTTAATCAACCGCGACATTTCCACACTTTCAAATCTCCGCAATTTCCCGTGGCTTCTTTACCCGGTTTTAATGCTCCTTTTGGTAACACTCGCTTTCAATTTTGTTGGCGACGCCCTCCGCGACTTCTACGACCCATACAGCGCCGTATTCAAGAAAAGAAAGCTCTTCAAAAAAGAGCCAAAAAAATCACGTTACGCAGCTTCGGTTACGAAACTGCAGGCGCAAGTAGAAGGAACTTCCTACAAAAATGACGCAGAAACTTGCGTCCTGTCGGTTCAGGACCTGCACGTTACCTTCAACGTTTTGCGCGGTACTCAGTGGATACCGGTTTATGCGGCACGTGGAGTTTCATTTGAACTTAAACGTGGCGAAATTCTTGGACTTGTTGGTGAATCAGGAAGTGGAAAATCGGTTTCTACAACTGCAATTCCAGGACTGCTTCCAAATAATGCAGAATGTTCAGGGCACATTTATTATGATGGCGTAGATTTAATGGGGCTTTCGCAAAAAGAACTTCGCGCTTACCGTGGACAAAAGATTGCGCTCATTTTCCAGGAACCAGGACGTTCATTTGACCCGTTACAGAATATTGGCAACATTTTCCTGGAAACTTTCCGCATTCTTGAACCAAAAATCACAAAAGAAGAATCAGACAAAAAGACCGTAGAACTTCTTACAAAAGTTGGAATCCCTGAACCTCAAAGCAGATTAAAAGCATTCCCTCATCAGTTCTCAGGCGGTCAGCTTCAGCGAATTGGAATTGCACTTGCGCTTGCACAGAACTGCGAACTTTTAATTGCCGACGAACCAACAACAGCGCTCGACGTTACAATTCAGGCTCAAATCATCAGTCTTTTGCTGGAACTCAAAAAAGAACGCAATCTTTCTATAATTTTCATCAGTCACAACATAAACCTTGTGGCACAAATTTCGGACAAAATTGCAGTTATGTATGGCGGAAAAATCATGGAAAGCGGAACTCCCGAACAAATCATCAAAAATCCGCGTCATCCTTACACGCAAGCCCTTGTTTCTTCACTTCCAGAATTCGGCGTTCATTATTCAGACAAAAAAATGAATTCAATTCCGGGAAAAGTCAGTGATCCATCATGTCCGCCACCAGGCTGTCCTTTTGCACCAAGATGTCAGTTTGCCAAAGAAGAATGTAATAATCCAGATACAGTCTGCTATATCAAAGGCAAGAATGAAAACGAACAAATTGCAAAATAAACGGAGAAAAACATGAGTACGGAAAAAAGCACAGAAAATATTATAGAAGTTAGTCATCTTTCAAAAACGTTCAATCTTGAAGCAGGATTTTTTGCAAAAAATAAACAGAATGTATATGCTGTAAACGATGTAAGTTTTTCTATTCCACGCGGCTCAACTTATGGAATTGCAGGTGAATCGGGATGTGGTAAAACTACAACGGCTCGTCTGATTATTCAAATGTACAAGCAGACAAGCGGCACAATTCAGTTTCTTGACACAACGGAAAAGCTTTCTCCCGATGTTTCAGCTTACACAAAAAAACAGCTTCGACTTTACCGCGAAAAGGTCAAATATATTTTCCAGGATCCGGCCCGTTCATTAAATCCAAGACTCACAGTTTACGAAGTTCTTACTGCCGGTTTAAAATATTCTTCGCAATGGAAAGATAAAGCTTCCGCACGTCAATTAGCAGAAAAAATTATCACCGAAGTTGGACTTTCACCTGCAGATTTGGAACGCCGTCCAGCAGAATTTAGTGGTGGTCAGCGTCAGCGAATTTCAATTGCACGTGGACTCATAATGAATCCGTCGCTTTTAATTTGTGATGAAGTTGTTTCCGCGCTCGATGTTTCAATTCAAGGACAAATCATCAATCTTTTGCAGGATTTAAGACAAAGCCGTAATTTAAGCTACATTTTTATTACCCATGATCTTAAAGTTGCATCTTATTTTTGCGACACAATCGGTGTAATGTACCGCGGCTACCTTGTAGAAGAAGCTCCCGCTGCCGATCTTTACAAAACTGCCGTTCATCCTTACACAAAACTTCTTTTTGAAGGTGCACAAGGCGTTTTAAATAGTTCAAATCAGGAAGTAAAAACTACACTAGCACAGGAAAATTGCTGTCCGTTTGCGTACCGATGCCCAAAAGCAACTGCACGCTGTAAATCAGAATTGCCGGAATTTAAGCAAATCAGCGAAAATCACCGTGTAAGATGTTTTGAATAAAAAGCGCTACATTCCTTTTTTTGCTGCTTCTTCCAAAACTGCCTTTAACGAAGCGGTGAAAAAGGTTTGTAAACATTCCCTAAAAATCTCTTTATCCAAGTCTATGCTGTGCCGTATATACCAGATAATTTGTGTGCTTAAAAGATTTGAGTAACTGTAACCGGCAAATGATTTTAAATCTTCGGAAAACTTAATTGAATTTTGGGCGGCATAATAATCAATTGTGGCACGAACAAAAATCATAAGGTCTTTTTCAAAAATGATTTTTAACTGCTGCTCACCAAGAGATTCATACGCACACTTACAAAACGGAATATTTTTATCAATATAATCAAGAACAAAATCCAGTGCCTGCGGAATTGTAGCGTTTGCCTTGTGAAAAGAATCTACAATATTCTGAACTTCCTGCTCATAGGTAAAACAAAGCAAATCGTAGTTATTTTCAAAATGATAATAAAACGTGTTACGGTTAATATTGCATTCAGTAACAATATCCTGCACCGTAATTTTTGAAAATGGCCTGTCTTGAATTAATTTTTTAAGAGTTTGTGCCATCTGTAATTTTGTTTCAGAGGGATTTTCGTTCATAAAATCATTATTAGACATTCTGTAAAATTTGTCTATTGTTATACAAGCCTAATTTGATTAAATTCCACCTTGAAAATGAAAAAGACAGCTTCTAAACATAGTAAAATTCTCAAATTTGTTATTTTTGGCATTGTTGCAGCAGTGTTCGTTTTTCTGATTTTTTTGGTTACCCGTAAAAAGCCAATTCAAGAAAAAGAAGACGCGCTTCCTTCAGTTGTAATTCAAAAACCGATTAACGGAACTTTGGTTGAATCGGTTACAATTTCGGGCTACGTTGAAGCAAATGCCATGATTCCGGTTGTTCCTTTTGTTTCGGGAACAATAACTGAATATCCAGCTCGTGCCGGCGATTTTGTTCAAAAAGACACGATTCTTGCAAAAATTGATGACGCTCCGTTCCGACAGCAAATGTTACAGGCTCAAGCGGCTTATTTTGCGGCGCAAAGCACTTTTGAACGAATTGAAAATCTTTATAAATCGGGTTCTACAACTCAACAAAATTATGATTCGGCTAAAGCACAGGCAGATGCTTCTAAAGCGCAGTTTGATTTGGCAAAGCTCCAGGTGGATTATACGGAAGTTCGAGCTCCAGTTGACGGAACAATTTTAATTGCGGATCAGGCAGTTGGTGGAATTGGAAATCAAAGTCAGCCGGTTGCGGTTCTTGCAGATTTAACGAATCAGGTTGTACGTCTTAAAGTCCCGGAAAAATATTTTGACCTTTTTAATCTTGAACGCGAATCTCTTGCGGTAAAAGTAACTCGTCCTGCAGAAAAAAATATGTACGAAGATGCAGTTACGTCCGCAACCATCGATAATATTGCACCTTATGTTTCGCCAGAAAGTAAAACATTTATGGTTGTGTGTCATTTGGATGAACCGGGTTCAAGATTTATGCCCGGAATGTTTGTAAAAGTTCAGGTTGCGTATAGAACTTACAATGAAGTTCCGCTAATCAGCCTTAAAGCAAGAAAAATGGACGGTTCTTTCTATATATATGAGCCGGAAACAAGTACAGTAAAATTTGTAGAAGGTGCTGATTTTCCAAACGACGATGAAAATTTTATTTTGTCGGAAGAATATCGTAATTCCTATATTGTAATGGACGGCCAGAATTTTGTTTTTGATGGACAGAAAGTGCGCATTTTTGAAGATGCCTTAAAAGAAGCAATTCAAGGTAACGGAGAAAATGCTACTACAAGCGGTGTGGGAGAGTAAGCGATGAAAGTTTCTGAATTTTCTGTAAAACATCCAATCATCATTACAATGATTCTTATTGTGCTTATTGCGTTCGGATTTTTTTCGTTAAGCGGAATGCGCACAGAATTTATGGAAGACATTTCTATGCCGCAGGCAATTGTTTACACGGTTTATCCTGGAGCAAGCGCAGAAGATGTAGAAAGTGACATTACCAAAGTTCTTGAAGATTCGTTTGTTACGTTGCCACACTTTAAAGCAATTGATAGTCAATCTTCCAATTCTTTAAGCTGGATTACAATCACGTATGCAGACGGTTACGATCCTTACGACCAGCTGAACGAACTTAGAAACCGAATTTCCGAACTTATGGAACATTTGCCAGACGGAATTTCTGGAGAACCACGCGCTTTGGTTGGTGGAATGTCCATGGTTCCAATCATCAGTTTTTCTGCAAGTGCGGGCGAAGATACAGCAAGGCTTACCCAGTTTTTGCAGGATGAAATGACTCCCCTTTTGACGCAGATTGATGGAGTTTCTCAAGTTTCGATTGGCGGCGGAAAAGAACTTGCCGTAAATATAAAAATTGATGTTGATTCACTTACATCCAAGGGAATCGCGGTTTCTTCAGTTTATCAGGTTTTAAATTATGGCAACGTCACTCTTCCACTTGGCAATGCAAGCTACCAGGATCGCGCAATTCAAGTTCGGTACGCCGGCGGATTTGACTCTCTTGATGATATAAAAAATCTTCCGGTTGGAGTTGCAGACGATAATTCAAGCATAATCCGTTTAAGTGATGTTGCCGAAGTTACACTTTCTTACCCCGAAAAGAACGTTTATGTTTCAAATGGAAAAGTTCCGCTCACAATTGTTGATGTAACAAAACGCTTGGATGGCGACACAATCAAAATCATTAAAAAAGTAAAAAAAGCAATTGCCGAATGCGAAAAAAACACAAACGGTGCCGTGAAATTCCATATAATCAGCGATGACAGCAGACAGGTTTACGCTTCCTTAAAAGCCGTTATTCAAAGTGGAATTCTTGGTGTAATTTTTGCCGTTCTTGTAATCCTGCTTTTTATGGCAGACTGGCGGGCAACTCTTACAATCAGTCTTTCCATTCCGCTTTGCATTTTATTCAGTTTGATTGGTCTGCGCATTTTAAATATTTCGCTAAATCTTATGACGCTTTCGGGGCTTGTAATTTCTCTTGGAATGGTTGTAGATGGTTCCACGGTTATGATTGACCAGATTTACAGATATTATAAACGCCGTGATTCAGAAACGGGCGAACTTGAATATACGGTTACTCAAAGTATTTACAAGGGCTGGGATGAAGTTTCTGCTTCTATTTTAGCAAGTGCGGCAACAACAATTGTTGTCTTTATTCCAATTGCAATGCTCGGTGGTTTGATTGGAAGCGTTCTGCATGCGGTTGCCGTTACAATCATCCTGGCAATCTTTTCTTCTTTTTTGGTTGCCGTAGTCATTGTTCCGTACCTTTTAAAACTGTTTTTATCAGAGAAAGGTCCAAAAATCAGAACTAAACCACGCAAATTCGACCTTGCAATGGAAAAAATTGAACGCGGTTACCGCAAAATCCTTGAACTTTCTCTTGATAACCGCGCATTTGTAGTTTTAGTTTCACTCTTTCTTCTAGTCTTTTCTGGATTCATTGCACTTCGTCTTGGAATTTCGTTTATTCCGTCCACAGATTCCGGAGATTTTTTCATTTCAACAGAATTTCCAATGGGAACTCAAAAAGAACAGACTCACGAAAAAATGATAGTTGCTCAGGATTTGCTTTACCGCTATGTTCCCGAAATTGATAACGTTGTAATTTACGAAGGTCAGGGTGATTCTTCCAATTTTTCTTCGGTTTCAACGCCGCATTATACTTATACGCACGTAGTTTTGGTTCCAGTTTCGGAACGTAAGCGCAATGTTCACGATATTATGCTGCAAATTCAGGAAGTTTGGGCCGCTGTTTTGCCAGATTCAAAAGTGTCGGTACAAAATGGCGGTTTTGATAAACTTGTTGGTTATGTTTCTGATGGTGGTGGTTACGGAATTACGCTCATTTCGGAAGATTTGAACTTTCTTTACCAGACTGCTGATAAAATCAAAACATTCCTTGAATCAGACCCGGAAGTTGTAACTGCAAAATTAGACACCGATTTTGACACAACAACAATGATTATTGATATGAGCCAGGAATATCTGAGTTCACTTGGAATTTCAAGTTATGAAGCAGGGCTTACATCTGCAATTTTGTTCCAGGGAATGGATTGCGGCCGTTACAAAGATTTAGAAAACGGAAAACGTTACGACCTAAAAATAACTTCCAACATTACAGATAAAAACATTACAGCCGATGATATTTCTAACCTTCACATTGTTACTCAAAACGGACAGAATGTTTCTTTTGCAAATCTTTCGGATATAAAAGTTGAAAAATCAATTTCGCAAATCAACCATTCAGACAGAGCAAAAAAAATTACGATTACCGCGTCACTTATTGGCGAAGACACAACCGGAGTTTCTCAACGCGTAAATCAATTTATTGCGAATAATCCTTTACCAAATGGCGTTCATTCAAAAGCAGGCGGAATTATGGCATTAATCGGCGACATGATTACACCAATGATTTCTGCTTTGCTGATTGCGGTTTTCTTAGTTTATACCGTAATGGTAATTCAGTTTGAAAAATTCCGTCAGCCGCTTTTGATTATGGCAACAATTCCGTTCTGCTTTATTGGTGTTGTAGGCGGACTTTTGATGTTTGGTTCAACTTTGAATCTTCTTTCGCTTTTGGGACTAATTTCTCTGGCGGGAGTTGTTGTTAATAACGGAATTATTCTTGTTGATTATATAAATCAGCTCAGAAAACAGCGGCGGGAAGTTCTGGCAAAGGCAAAAGGTTTTCAGGATAAAGATGGCGAATGGCATATTGACTTAAACCGCGAAGAAGAAGATGAACTTTTAAAAACTTCTGTTCTTGATGGAGCTGCAAGCCGAATTAAACCGATTTTTATTACAACACTTACAACGCTTCTTGGAGATATTCCAATGGCAGTTGCAAAAGGTGAAGGTTCAGAACTGTATGCTTCGATGGGACAGGCAATTGCAGGCGGACTTTTAACTTCCACGTTAATCACATTAATTTTGATTCCAGTAATTTATTATATGAGCGAAAGAAATTCTAGAAAGAGAGTACGGGCAAACCGTGTAATAACACAAAAGGAGACAATATGAAAAGATTTAATGTTATTAGTACTTTAGCGGCAGCAGTTTTATTTACCAGCTGTTATTCTGTATTTAGCGGCGGAACTGGTGGACAGATTGTAGATGCAGAAAGTACGTCAAATCCAAAACGCGGAATTGCTTATGTAGAAGTTTACGCTTACACAGACAGCGCCGCAAGAGATTCAGATTTTAAGGCCTGGCAAGAAGGAACAATTTTTACACCATCAGACACTTACTACGGCCACACAACAACAGATTCAAACGGAAGTTTTTCAATTTCTAAACTTGTATGGAAAGAAACAAAACCTTTTTTTGGAAAAGATGCAGATTTTACAACAATTTATCTTTTGTATTTCCACGAAAACTACGGACTTACAAAAGACAAAACCGTAATCACTTCCGACAGTACAAGCGATTCAATTTATGCTGAACTTACGGCAATCAAAAAAACGACCTCGCTAAATATCAAAATTTACGATGTTTCTACGTCAAATACATTCAATGATAATGTCCTTGTAACAGTTAGTGTTCCACAAAGCACCGATACTCTATCAACTTCGCCAAAAAATTACGAAGAAATAATAAGCGGAAGCGGCACAATCAGCATAAGTTACCCAAGATGGAAAACACAGGAAGATAAAACTAACGGCATCGAAAATAAGCCTCAAATCAGCATAAAATATACACAAAGTGCCGACGAAATTACTTGGAAAGCCTGTGCAAACGCAGACAACGACGAAAAAGATTATTCATTTTTAAGTGATGATTTTGAGATTACAAAAACAGTAGAAAATTCATCCTACAGTGTTTCTCTTTACGGCAAAGCAACAAAAATCAAAGTTCCAACAGTAAACGGAAACTACGGAGATTCAACTGCAGAATCAAGTGATGGAATTGTAATCAGCATGAAGGCAAAAAAATCGGATGCAAATTCAACAACTGGTTCAGGTGAAGAATACACAATTGATTGCGGCGAAACAACAACACAGTCACAATCAATTGGAACAAGCGGAACTCAAACTCACGGCAATTTTAGCGGACTTGGCAGCGGCTTTTACTGGATCGACAATTCTTACAACCAAAAGTTCACTACAATCGACGTACAGTTTTTTGCAGATGGAGTTGCAACCGGAATCATAAAAACTCTCCGCAGCGACACACAATCTTACAATTTCAATTTGAATCAGGTACAAGCCGATGACTAAGCATAAATTTTTATGTGCAATTATATTTTCAGTTTGCATTTCGTCTGCGGGTGCATTAAATCCAACGCCTGCACAAACTGAAGAAAATTTAAATTTGCAGACACTTTTGGAAGCAACTAAGCAAAATCATCCCGAACTTTTAAAACTTCAGGAAGAATATAAGCGAAGTATTTTGGATGTAAAAGACGCATGGGCAGCACTCGGACCTTCTGTTGATTTACAAATGAGCGGAACTTATATGCTTAATCCTCCAATGGATGCAATTTATTTGAATGTTGACGAAATTATTAATTCAATTAAGTGGGGCGCTATTAAACCTTCGGCAACCGGCCAATATATAAAAGTTTACGATGGTATGGAAGATACTCTTTATAATTTTGAATTTTCGCTTACTCAACCAATTTTCACCTGGGGAAAAATTTCAAATGCAATCAAACTTTATAATCAAATTTCGCAAATCAAGCAGACCCAAATTATTCAGCAAACCGACCAGCTTGAAACTGAATTAAAAACGCGCTTAATCACACTGTTTTATTTGAATCATATTCTTGAAATTCTTGATGAAGAACAATCTTATGCAGATAGGATGGTTCAGGTTAGTGAAAATGCCGCAAAAACCGGAATGCTATTGCCGCAGGAAGTTGTTGATGCAAAAATTCAGGCAAAAGAGCTGGAAATTACAAAACAGGATTTACTTGAGCAAATAAATGATCAGCTTTTGGAGTTGGGACGCATTACAGGAATTGAAAATCTTTCTTTTGAAAAAATAAATTATGATTTTGTGCCAGCTCTTGTTGATGAATTTGATTTGCTCTTGGCTACAGACCAGACAGAATTGGAAAATCAAGTTCTTTCGGGAAATCAGTCTTCTATAAAAATGCTTACACAATTGCAGGATGTAAGTAAAACTGCCGAAAAAATTGCACGTGGTTCCCAAAACTGGAAGCCCGATTTTGCTTTACAAACAAGCGGTGGTTATTCTGGTTCACGTTTACCTTTAGTTGAACCAAACTGGATGCGAAAAGATGATTATTCCTTGAATATTTCGGTTGGAATAAAAACTACTATCTGGGACGGCGGAAAAAAAATACGTGATGTTTCCAGAAAAATGAGCGAAGTTGAAACTGCAAAAATCAATAAACTGGATGCGCGGTCTACAATAAGCAAAACGTTTAATTCACAGTGGAATTCGGCCCAAGTTTGTTCTATGAAGATTGAATACCAGGATTTAAAGATTGAATCTGCAAATGCAAAAATAAAACAAAAACAGCAGATGTATGAATCTGGTTATGGTTCCGAAACCGATGTTCTTTCTGCTAAAATTGAACGCTGCAATGCTCAAATTGAAAAAGAAAAACAGAATTTAACCCGAGCAGTCTCCTGTCTGACAATTGAATATTTATTGAAGTAAGATTCTTATAATGTGGATGTTTAATTATTGTAAACTTAAAATTTTATAATGGTTTACAATAGTTAAGAAAGTCGTTATAATCCACCACATGAAAAACAAAATAGTACTTAGAATTTCTTTTACAGCGTTGTTTGCAGCTATTATTTGTGTTGGCTGCTTTATGAAGATTCCTCTTGGGCCGGTACCAATTGTTTTGCAGAATGTTCTTTGCATTTTGTGTGCTGTTCTGCTCGGCGGAATTATGGGCGGTGCTCCTACAGCACTTTTTTTGGTTGCAGGTTTAATCGGGTTGCCAGTTTATTCTGGTGGAACGGGCGGAATTGCAGTTTGGGCAGGTCCAACCGGTGGCTTTTTACCCGGCTATTTGATTGGTGCAGTTGCAGCTGGTTTTATTGCTGGTCGTCCGGATGTTGAACAGAAAAAACTTTCCTTTAAAGTAGTGGTGCGTGTTGTTGTGGCATTTTTTGTTGGAATGACCATTTTGTATGTACCAGGTGTAATTCATTTTGCAAGATGGGCTACAGCTGCCGGAAAAGTTCCTGCTGACAAATCTGCGTTTGCCTTTACAATGGGTGCATGCGTTCTTCCATACATTCCCGGCGATTTAATAAAGATTGCCGTTGCAGTACCAGTTGCCTTAAAAATCCGCCCGATTCTTGCACAATATCTTTATAGTGCGGATAATAACAGTGGAGAAAAATTTGATAAAAATCCAGAATCTATGTAAATCTTTTAAAACTTCTGAAGGGGCTGTTCACGCGCTCAAAGATGTTTCGCTACAAATCGCGGATGGTTCGTGTGTTGTGATTGGCGGCGAAAACGGTTCCGGAAAAAGCGTGCTTATGTCTATACTCGCAGGGCTGGAAGAAGCAGATTCGGGAAGTGTGGAGTTGCATCATCCTCGCGTTGGCCTCGTATTTCAGGAAGCTGAAACTCAAATCCTTGGCGAAACTCCACGCGAAGACATTGCTTTTGGCCCAAAAAACTTAGGCTGGAAAAAGGATAAAATTCAGCAGACGGTCGAGAATGCCTTAAATCAAACCGGGCTTACTCAAAAAGCTGATTTTCCTGCCCGCTTCCTTTCTGGCGGCGAAAAACGTCGGCTTGCGGTTGCGTGCATGCTTGCGATGGATTTACCGGTTATAATTTTGGACGAACCTTATGCCAATCTGGATTACGGCGGAGTAAAACAGGTGAACGCTTTAGTGAAACAGCTAAAGTTGGATGGAAAGACGGTAATCATCCTCACCCACGAAATTGAAAAATGTCTTGGCCTTGCAGATAAATTTGTAGTTTTGTTCCGCGGCCAGAAAAAATTCGACGGTACGCCACAGGAAGGACTTTTGCAGCCGCTTGAAGATTGGAATATCCGTAATCCGCTTGTAAGCTATAATTCCGTGCAGGATTTGGTCTGGT
>JAILCM010000017.1 GCA_024680155.1 Treponema sp. | reverse complement strand
AATACCACGTCCATTATCAACTACGCGTACAATGTCATCGCGTTCAAGTGCAACTGTAATTGTATCACAGTAGCCTGCCATTGCTTCATCGATTGAGTTATCTACTGTTTCATAAACAAGATGATGAAGTCCACGTGGACCAGTTGAACCAATATACATACCAGGACGCTTGCGAACTGCTTCAAGTCCTTTTAAAACCTGTATGTTACTTGCACCGTAATCTGCTGACATGATTAATTCCTTTTTTTTGATTTAAGAAATTATATTATATAGAAAAAAACATTAAAATTCAATGCGCCATTTTTTTGTAGATTTGATAAAAAATTTGGAGCAGCTTTGTCTTTTGTGTTAAATTCGTATTCTAACGAATGTTCGTTAGTTTAACGAATCCAGCTTTCCGCAATTCCACTTACGTTCCATTCCTTCGGAACGCTCCCGCGTTGCTCCAATCTGGGCTAAGCGTCTACGTGATGTGTAATTTTATAAAATACAAGCTTGATTGAGTAATTTCAGGACTTTTTGATTAAATTGTATAAATTCAAAACTGATGTTAGGGAACTTAGAGAGAGACGAAAACATTCTTTTTGCTGACGTCGCGCGAGCGACATGTAAATAAGTTCCATTGCAGCAAATAGCATGTAGTGCAATATTGCACGTTTTCGGAACTCTCAAAGTGACTGGAAATCAGTTTTTTTTGTATAGATTTATAAATCCAAAAGCCGTGACCGATAGTCAGTTTTATATATATATTTTTAATCCAAAAGCCTTGAAATTTTTCTAAACTCAAGGATAATAAAATCATGTCTGAAAAATTGTATGAAGAAGCCTGGAATTTTACCATCGAAGAATTAAAAAAATCCTATATAGCACAAAACCGAGAAAACGAATTCATTTTTAATTTTAACATGAAATATGTTGAAGATTCTGGCGATGAAATTACAATTTCTGTTGCCAATGAATTCTTAAAACAAATGATGACTAAAAAGGGTTCTTTTGAAATTGTTCAGAATAAAATCCGCGAAACAACTGGACTTAATACTTTAACTTTAAAATGTATAATCCGTCCAAACGAAAATCAAAATCAGGATTCACAGTCAAACTCAACATCACAACAAAACTCAATTTCATCATCTTCAAATTCAAACGGAACTTCTTCATCCGCAGAAAATAACTCATATTCATTAAATACAACAAATTCACAAATCACTTTTTCTGAATCTTCTTCATCACAGGAACAAAAATCAGTTCCAAAAAAACAACATTCACAGCTTAAAGAAGAACTTAATTTTGACACTTTCATCCCTGGCGAAAACAGCAGCTTTGCATATAACGCTTCAATTGCAGTTGCAAAAGAACCAGGCAAAAAATACAATCCAATCTTGCTTTATGGCGGTTCAGGTCTTGGAAAAACCCACTTAATGCAGGCAATTGGAAATTACATTTACAACAATAATCCCGAAAAACTAAAAATCTGCTATGTTTCGGCAGAAAGTTTTACAAATGAATTCATTCTTTCGCTAAGAGAAAAAACAGATAAAGCATTCAAAAATAAATACCGCAATCTTGATGTTCTTCTTTTGGATGACATTCACTTTTTGCAGGGAAAAGATTCAACTCAGGAAGAACTTTTCTACACCTTTGATGCCCTTTCTCAAAAAAAAGCACAAATGGTTTTTACCTGCGACCGTCCAATCCGCGAAATTAAAACAATGGCTGAACGTCTTGTAAGCCGAATTTCAAACGGAATGTGTATTGATCTTCAGCCTCCAAACTACGAAACCCGTTATGCAATTCTTCAAAAGAAAATTGAACTTCAAAATAAATTCCTTGAACCAGAAATTATAGATTACATTGCACAAAATGTAGAAACTAACGTACGTGAGCTTGAATCTGCTTTGGAAAAGATTTTTGGTTACGAAGAATTAATTGGTCAAAAACTTACACTCGAAATTGTAAAAAATCAGCTGCGTGATATTATAAGTTCAAATTCTGCAGAAAATATTTCGCTTGATATAATTCAAAAAGTAATTGCTGATAATTTCCAGATTTCTGTTTCTGATTTAAAAGGCAAAAAACGCGATAAAAAATTTGTAGTTCCTCGTCAGATTGCAATTTATATTTCTCGTGAACTTACAGAAATTTCTTATACAGAACTTGGAAATGAGTTTGGAGGAAAAGATCATTCTACAATCATGCATGCTTACGAAAAAATTGCTGAACAAATAAAACTTGATTCAATTCTTGAAAGTAAAATTCAGCTTTATATTCGTCAGATTAAGGATTACAAAAAATAGTATAATCAATGTAGAAATTTTGTTGATAAGTGAGCATAGAATTGTGGATAAATTAGAAATTATGAAGTAAAATGTGAATATGTGGATTTAAAGTGAATTGAACTTTAAGACTTATAAACTTTGCATTTTTAATTAATACAAAGAAATAAATGAGTTATCCACAGTATCAACACAGCTTATTATTATAATTACTAAATTTATAAAAATTTAATAAATAATAAAAAACGTGAACAGGAGCGTAAAAATGAAATTTACATTTGATAGGGATGCAATGATAAAAGAAATTTCAATTGCACAGGAAATAATCACAAATAAAAGTCCAATTTCTATTCTTTCAAATATTCTTGTAATTGCAGAAAAAAATGCACTTACAATTAAAGCAACCGATTCAACAGTAAAATTTACAACTACAATTCCTGTTGATATTCAGGAAGAAGGACGAACAACAATTTTCTGTGACAAGTTTATGAGTATTCTTTCTTCTTTGCCTTCTGGAGATGTTGAATTTGACCAGACTGAAAATAATGTAGTAATTAAACCGATTGCAAAACGCGTTAAGTTCAATCTTAGAAGTCTTGCAAGCGATAAATTCCCAGAAATTGGTACAAGCGAAAATGTTCCTTTCTTTGAACTTCCATCTAAAGATTTTAAAGAAATGATTCGTCAGACAATTTTTGCAGTTTCTGAAGATAAAAACCGCTATTTTATGACAGGAATCTATTTTATAAAAAATGGCGATGTTCTTACTTCAGTTGCAACAGATGGCCGCCGTCTTTCTTGTGTAAATAAATCAGGATTTTCTGTTCCAGATTTTATGCCGGCAATTGTTCCTATAAAAATCCTTAACTGTATTCTTAAAAATGCTCCGGATGAAGGAAATATTTCTCTTGCAATAATTGATAAATCTATTTTTGTAAAATTTGGAAATCTTGAATTTTCTTCAGTTTTGATTGACGGTCAGTATCCTAACTATCAGAAGGTTATTCCAGAAAATCTTTCTTATTCGATTATGGTGAACAAAGCTGATTTAGACGCTGCTCTTAAACGAACTACAATCATGGTTGATAAAAAAGTTAGTCGAATCATTTTCAAAATTTCTTCTGGTGAACTTAAGCTTATTTCTCCAGAATCAGAAAACGGTTCTGCAGATGAAATTATTCCTTGCCGTTATGATGGTCAGGATATTTCAATGGCTTTGAACTTTACTTATGTAACCGACCCGCTTAAAGTTATTGAATCAGAAAATGTAGTTTTTGATTTTAATATTACTGGCGGAAATGATGGTGAAGAAGCAAGCATTACAAAAGCAGTAATTATGCGTAGTGATCCAGCCGGCGATTATATCCATGTAATTATGCCGATGAATTATTAAATCCTGCAATGCCCTTTTTATATCAAACCTTTTACAATTTCCGTAACTTAAAAAACGACACTATAGACCTTTCTAACCGGGAGGTCTATTTTATTGGTGAAAACGGTCAAGGAAAAAGCAATATTCTGGAATCTTTGTACTGTGCAGCTTACGGAATAAGTTTTAGAACTCATGTTGACTCACAAATCATAAAAAATGGTGAAAAAAATTTCAGCATAAATTCTTTGTATAATAATCAGAATGGCGAAACACAAAAAATAAGTGTAATTTTTGAAAACAACAAAAAACGAATCGAAAAAAACGGAAAAAAAATTCAGGATAGAAAAGAACTAATAAACACAATTCCGTGTATTCTTTTTTGCCACGACGACATGCGTTTTGCAACAGGTGAACCGGAAGCCCGCAGATTTTTTATAGATCAGTCGCTCACTTTGTATGATTCTTCTTATATCGACGATTTGCGCAATTACAAAAAAATTCTTAAGAGCCGCAATTCAATTTTAAAAAGTCATGATTATTCTATGCTTGATGTTTTTGATGAACAGCTTGCAACTTACGGACTTTTTATTCAGGATAAACGCAAAAAAGCAATTTTTCAGTTCAATCAGATTTTTGGGAAAATTTTTACCGAAATTACGGGCATTGAAGGTGTGAGTATTTCGTATCATTCTTCGTGGAAAGAGATTGAGACAGAAAACGGAAAAATTTTTCCTGCTACGCAGGATATAGTTAATTTGTTGCGGCAAAATCGGGAAAGAGACTGTTTCTTAGAGACTACCTTTTCTGGACCGCACCGCGACCGAATTGATTTTGTAAAAAATCACACGCTTTTTGTACCGACTGCTTCTACAGGTCAATGCCGCCTCATTTCTTTAATTTTACGCGTTGCCCAGTCAGTTTATTATACAAGGGTTACCGGTCTAAAACCTGTACTTTTAATGGACGATGTTCTTTTGGAACTTGACCCCGACAAACGTGCAAAACTTACAAACATGTTGCCGGAATATGACCAGCTTTTTTGTACATTTTTGCCGGGCGAACCGTATGAACGCTATATGCACGATACCACAAAAATTTATAAAATAAGCGGAGGTGAATGGTTTGACTCCTAGAATTATTTCGATGTCCGACATGATGATGCAGTTCTCTGAAAATAGTTTTCTTGGTGGAAACGAACTTCCGTCAGTTTGGAAGCGTGTTGTTTCAAAAGTGCATTCCTACAAAAACGAAAGCGAAAACAGCGAAAAACGTATGCCAATTGGTGAACGCCTTGCCGGAAATACCCGCGTCGTCGATTTAAAAAACGGCGTTCTGCTTATAGAAACCGATCATTCCGGCTGGATTCAGTATTTAAAAATCTACCAGAAATTCATCATAAACGGATTAAAGCGCGAACTCCCGGAATTAAAAATCAGTTCATTTGCCTTTAGAATTGCAGGAAGTCAGGCCGCTCTTACCGACGTTTACAATGAACAGGTTCGCAAAATGAACAAAGAATACAATGAAAAATTAGACAAACAGGAAAAAGAAATAGACGCTTACTACAAAAAAATTGATTCACAAAACGAAAAAAATGGGCAAACAAAAGAAAATTCCACTTCAAACAGCAATTTACCCCCAGAATTACTAGAAAAATTTGCTTCAATGAAAGAAAGTCTGTTGACCAATTCAAAAATTTAATGCTATATTTTGTTACTATTCTATAAAGAAATCTTTAAATTATTATTTATTCTATTTTTGGAGTTTTTAATAATTAAAAAATATAAGGAGCACGTACATGAAACGTACATATCAACCAAGTAAAGTAAAGCGCAATAGAAAATTCGGATTCAGAGCTAGAATGGCTACTAAAGGTGGACGCAAGGTTTTGGCAAGACGCCGTGCTAAGGGTAGAGCAAAACTTACTGTTTCTGACGAACACAACAAGTACTAATTTTAGGGATGGAAACAGACTTGAGTAAAACGGGATTGTTTAAACGTGAAGAGCGAATAAAGAATCCCGCTCGTTTTAAGGAACTGTTTAAAACTGGTAAAAAGATAAGTATTCCAGGTGCTAAAATTTTCTATTTGGAAAATGGACTTGAAATTAACCGTGTAGGTTTTCCTTTGATTCGTGGATACGGTAACGCAGTCGAAAGGAACTTATCAAAAAGATACAGCCGAGAAGTCTATCGTTTATTAAAATCACATCTGAACACCGGGTATGATATGTTAATATTAATTTATCCCGGAAATGATTCGTTCCACTCGCGATGTGATCAAATTCGTTTATTGTGTCAAAAGGCAGGATTAATTAGGAATTAATCTGATGATGAAAATTTTGAAAAATTTTTTTGTGAAATTTTTCTGTATTCTCATTCGTTTTTACCAAATTTGTATTTCTCCTTTGTTTCCGCCAAGCTGCAGATATACTCCCACATGTTCCGCATACGCAATGGAAGCAATACAAAAATACGGGCCAGGTAAAGGTCTTTATCTTGCAATCAAACGAATTCTTAGATGCAATCCTTTTTGCCAGGGCGGATACGATCCTGTTCCGTAACTTAAAAAAGTGATTAGCGTTTTTATTTTAAAAAAAGAGGAAACAAATGGATAAAAACACTATCATTGCAATTGTTCTTTCCACAGTTGTAATTATTGTGGCTATGTTAATTCAGCCGCTTTTTAGAGGAAAAAATAATGTAAATTCCAATGATGTTTCGGATGTAGTTTCTACTGAACAAACTGACAATAACCAGATTCTTACAGATTCAAATGCTGATGGAATTCTGGGACTTTCTGAAAGTGAGCAAAACAATGCTGAACTTTCAAAGTTCTTGGAAAATGATTCAACAGCTGCTTTGGAAGCAGAAGCAGTAATTCCTGAAGAAACAGTAACAATCAACACTGGAGTTGCAGAAATCGTTCTTACAAATAAGGGCGGTGACATCATAAGCTACAAACTTGTAAATCACAATGACATTGAAACTAACGATAAAGTTCAGCTTGCAGATAACATAAGCGATTCAAACAGAGCTTGTTCACTTGCTTTTGGTACTGCAGATACACGAATCATAAACAAAAATTTTGAAATCCAGAAAATTGATAATTACACGGTTCTTTTTAAGGGCAACGTAATTGTTACAGATGATTCAGGTCGTCCAAAAAAAGTAACTCTTGGAAAAAAATATTCTTTCAAAGAAAACGAATATCTTTTTAAGATGGATGTTCTTATTCACGGCGAAAACATTGGTGGTTTGAATTTTGATGGAACTGCTTACACATTACGCACAGCACCACAGATTGGACCACACTACGATGCAAAGAAAAACCGCTACGAAGTTCGAGAATTTATTGCTTACAACGGTACTAAAACTAAAAAATTGCAGGTTGGACAGAAACAGTTCAAACGCTACGACAAAGATTTTATCTGGAACGGTATTGGCAGTAAATATTTTGAAGAGCTCATCATTCCATCAGATTCTACTACAATAGCTTCCGGATTCTATTCTTCAAAAATTGATTCTAATGATTATGCAAACGCTCAGGCACTTGTAGAACGAAAATCATTCACAGAAAACGATATTACCGATTCTTATTATATGTACTTTGGTCCTCGCAACGAAAAAGAACTTAAACGTTACAATGTTGCAGACACAAATGCATGGGGATTCAACGGTAAAAAACTTACTGCAAGTCTTAGAACAAGCGGTTGGCTCAGCTGGCTTGAATTTATTTTGAAGTGGGCTTTGGAACTTTTGTATAAAGTAATTCCTAACTACGGTGTTTGTATTATTCTTCTTACAATCATTCTTAAATTGCTGATGTTCCCTCTTTCTCAAAAACAGTCGATGAACACTCTTAAAATGCAGCAGATTCAGCCAAAAATGCAGGCAATTCAGGAAAAATACAAAGATAATCAGCAGAAACAGCAGGAAGAAATGGCAAAACTTTACAAAGAAGCCGGCTATAATCCTGCAAGCGGTTGTTTACCAATGATTTTTACATTCCTTGTTTTGTGGGCTATGTATAACATGTTCAACAACTATTTTGAATTCCGAGGACAGGGATTTATTCCAGGTTGGATTCCAGATTTGACTGTTGGTGATTCAGTTTACGTTTTCAAAAAGGATATTCCAGTTGTAACAAGTATTTTTGGTGGTGCAATTAGAATTCTTCCTGTAATTTACGTTGCTTCTCAGCTTTTGTTTGGAAAAATCACAAATAACGGTGGAGCTACAGCAGGTTCAGCACAAAATCAGGCAACAATGAAGTTTATGACTTACGGTATGCCGCTTATGTTCTTCTTCTTGTTCTACAATGCTCCTTCTGGACTTTTGCTTTATTGGATTACAAGTAACGTTTTCCAGATGGGTCAGCAACTTGTAATTAACAAAATCATGGCAAAGAAAAAGGCAGAAATGGCAAGTGGAAAAGTTCCTGCAAAAACACAGAACTTCAAAATTGCAAAAAAAGGTAAAAATAGAAAATAATTTTTTTATATAAAAAATAAAATAAGAGGTATTAAAATGACTTACGAATATGAAGGAAAAACTGAAAAAGAAGCTATTGAAAAAGCAGCAGCAGAATTGAATCTTGAGCGCGACCAGTTTGATGTAGAAATCCTGGAAACTCAGAAAAATTCTCTGTTCAAAAAAGGATATGTAAAAATTCGTGTTCATACATTGGATAACGATAAAACTTATTCAGACAATGAAGAAAGCGATTATTCAGAAAATTATTCAAGATTGGTTGCAGATCCACTTCCTCAGGGTGAATTTGAAGAAAAACTTATTGAATTTATTACAAGTGTTGTAGAAAAAATGGGATATGATATTAAAGTTCAGGTTACTTTCCGCGAAGAAAAGAAACTTGGAATTAAGCTTGAATCATCACATTCTTCAATTTTGATTGGACGCAAAGGTAAAAATCTTGATGCACTCCAGCTTTTGGCTAACATTTATGCTGGACGCCTTGGACACGAAGAAGTTCGCATCATTCTTGATACAGAAAACTACAGAATCCGCCGTGAAGAAACTTTGGTTCGACTTGCCTACACTACTGCAGATAAAGTTCGTTCTACAAGACATTCAATTCTTCTTGAACCAATGAATCCTTTTGAGCGCAGACTTATTCACACAACCTTAAATGATATTCCAGATGTTGAAACCAAAAGCGAAGGTGATGGTTTATACAAACAGGTACGTGTAATTTATAAAGGTGTACGCTAATAAAAACGAATGTTGGCGAGTGCGGGCTTAAAAAGCTGACATAATAATTACACAGGAGGCGAGATGAAACTTTATCTTAAAAAATTTGCCGTATCTCTGGTTGTTTTGGCAGCCGGAGCCTGTTTATTTGCAGAAAATTCCGTAAAATCCGCAAAAGATTTGGTTAATCCAAAATATTATGACAAGCTGGTAAAAGACGGATTTGTAAGAATTATTTCTACTTCAGCAGATACTGATTTTGTCCTTCTTCCCGAAAATGATTACAAGCAGAATTGTTTGGATTATTCGGTAAAAAAGAAGGATGGAAATTTCCCTTTTGTAACTGAAAGTCTTTTTTATATTCCAAAAACGGAATGTATTAAAAAAAGCGGTTCTAAAAAGCAGGAACTTGGAATTAAAGATGTTTCTGTAATTTTCCGTTCTGTTTCTAAAATGGAAGGAATGAATTATTATTCTTTGAACAAAAAAAAGGATGAAGTTCTTTATAAAGCCGCTTACATGGTAAATAATGCAAAAGACCGAAAAAAAATTGCAGACCCGATTGAAGGCAGTGCAAACGAAAAAGTTTATTATTGTTTTCAGCACGATGTTTCATTTGGAAAATGCGTTTACGAGCTTCATTATTACGAAAATGATGGAACTTTCTACGCAAATTTCTGTAATATTGATACAATGGGCATTGGTCCTGTAAAGGCTATTAATCCGGGAAATATGCGCATAAATGCAGTTGTAATTGATTGTGGAGATGTTTTCCTGCTTTATCTTGCAACTGACACCGATTGTATTAATTTTCCAGGAATAGAAAAAAC
>JAILCM010000012.1 GCA_024680155.1 Treponema sp. | reverse complement strand
TCAACAGACACGACCTACACTCTTCTTGCAAAAGAAGCCGGTACTCAACTTCATCATTTTTACAAAACCGATAATCTTACCGGCAATTATATAGATGATTATCTTGAAGTAACGGTTAATGAAACAAAAGGAAAATCATCTACCAAAATAACTGCACCAGCCTATGCAGAAGTAATTCCACCGCGCCCAGAACAAACTCGCCCAGAACAAACTCGCTCAGAACAGACTCAAAAGATTCAGGAATCTGCTGACGGTAAAACAGAAAACGCAGAAAATTTACAGAATGAATTGGAAACCGACGCAAATTCATCACAATACGACGAAAATACAGCAGCTCAGAATAAAGTTCAAAACACAAAAACCGACACAAAAATCTCAACAACAAAAGACGAAAATCAGACAAAATCTGACACAAATAAGACTGACGCAAAACAAAACAATTCAAATCAGCAAAATAAAAAAACAAACGTACAACAAACTAAACCTTCTTATTCCGACGATGACATTGAATTTCTGGAAGATGTCGACGAGGAAGAAGAATATGAAGAAAAATCAGCGCCGGTAGAAAATACTGAAGAACTTTTGGAACAGGCAAAATCACTTTTTAACGAAAAAAAATATACGGAAGCAAACACTTGTCTTTCAGTATTTTTTGAATATGCTTCAACACGCAGGGACGAGGCTTTGTATCTTCAGGGGCAGATTTACGAATCTGAATCGTCGGTAAAAGATATAAAAAAAGCTGTCGAAACCTACAAAAATCTTATTCAAAATTATCCGGCAAGTCCTTATTGGGATAAAGCAAACAAAAGGATAATTTATTTGAACAGATTTTATTTTGAAGCAAGATAATAAAATGGGAGGAAAAAATGATTAAAAAAATTTCCAGATTAGCTTTAACTTCAGCATTAATTGCTGCAACAATAGCAGGTGCTTCGTCCTGTACGGTAAATAAGCCGGCAGAACCAGTAAGAACAATCACAGTTTCGGGAACAGGAACCGTTTATTTAAAACCAGATTTAGTTTCTCTTAAATTTATGGTTCGCAGTATTGAATGGAGCGTAAATCTTGCGGCAGAAAAAAATGCAACTGCAACAACAAACGTAATCAATGCTGTAAAAGAAGCTGGAGTTAGCGAAAAAGACATTACAACTGTTGATTACAGAATCACTCAGGACAATTCAAACACTTATCCGGGACGCTACACTGTTGTAAATACAATTTCTGTTTTAATTAGAAACACAGAAATCACTGGAAATATTATTGATGCCGCAATCAGAAACGGTGCAAACGGACTTACATCTTATGAATATCTTGTTTCTGATGAAACTACAGCAATTCGCCAGGCAAGAACAATGGCAATTCAAAATGCACAGGATGCAGCTTCACTTTTGGCAGGAGCAAGCGGATGCAGAACTGACATGGTTCTTGATATTCACGATAACGGCAACTACAGATCTTCAGCTCCAATGTTAAGAAATTCAGCAATGGGAGATGCCGCAACTGTAACGCCGATTTTAGAAGGTTCCGTTGGAATTACAACAAATGTTACCGTAACTTATTCTTTGCAATAATACATCTTACATAAAATGGAGGAAAAAGATGTTAGACTATAAATTTATAAAAGACAATATTGACGCTGTAAAACAGAACATTATCAACCGAAATATGACAGCAGATGCAGACAAAGTTGTTGAACTTTATGATAAACGCACTGCTCTTGTAACAAAACTTCAGGGATTACAGCAGAAACGTAACGAAAATGCTCAGGCAATGAAGCAGAAACTTGACAACGACAAACGTCAGGAATTGATTGCAGCAGGTAAAGCAATTAAAGAAGAAATTACCGCTGTAGAAACAGAAACTAAAGAAACAGAAGCCGCTTTGGAAGAAGCAGCTCGCCAGATTCCAAATATGGTTCATCCGGATGCTCCAGTTGGAAAACTCGATACAGAAAATCTTGAAGTAAAGAAAGTTGGTACACCACGCAAGTTTGATTTTGAACCAAAAGATCACGTTCAGCTTGGTGAATCACTTGATATTATCGATTTTGACCGAGGAACTAAAGTTTCTGGACCAAAGTTCTACTATCTTAAGAATGAAGCAGTTTTCCTTGAACAGGCTTTGATTATGTACGCTCTCAACACTCTCCGCAAGCACAATTTCCAGATGTTCATTACACCTGATGTTGCAAAGGAAGAAGTTCTTAAGGGAATCGGATTTAATCCTCGTGGAAATGAATCTAACGTTTATTCTATTGAAGAAGAAGGAACTTGTCTTGTTGCAACTGCTGAAATTACTTTGGGCGGTTACCATCAGGATGAAATCTTGGATAAAGCAAGCCTTCCTCGTTTCTACGGCGGACTTAGCCATTGTTTCCGTCGCGAAGCAGGTGCTGCAGGTCAGTTTAGTAAAGGTTTGTATCGCGTTCACCAGTTTGATAAAGTAGAAATGTTTGCCTACGCTACTCCAGAACAGTCTGACGAAATTCACGAAAAACTCCGCCAGATTGAAGAGGAAATCTTTACTGGGCTTGGACTTCCATTCCACGTTGTAGACACTTGTACAGGAGACCTTGGAGCTCCAGCTTACCGTAAATGGGACTTGGAAGCATGGATGCCTGGACGTAACGGCGGTGAATACGGTGAAGTTACATCAACTTCTAACTGTACAGACTATCAGGCTCGCCGCTTGAACATTAAATACAAGGATGATGACGGAAAGAATAAGTACGTTCATACTTTAAACGGAACTGCAATTGCTGTTGGCCGTGCAATGCTTGCAATTTTGGAAAACTACCAGAATGCAGATGGTTCTGTAACAATTCCAGAAGTACTTGTACCATACTGCGGATTTGACAAAATTTTGCCTAAAAAATAATAAACAAGGATAAATATGCTGGAAGAAAAATATCAGAAAAGTATTTTATACATTCTTCTCTTTTTTGCAGTTATAGTTGCAAGTTTTATAATGAAAGAGCTTTCCTCTGTTTTTCTTCCAATTATAATTTCTATTCTGCTGGCAATTGTTTTTTATCCAGTAATTACAAAATTGCACACAAAACTCAAATTTCCATGGGTTCTTGCAGCACTTTTGATTGTGTTTCTTCTGCTTTGCGGAATAGGTTCAATTTCCTCTTTGCTTACAAACAGTCTTGGAACAATTTTTTCAGAATATCCAAAATACGAAATCCGTCTTATGAATATTTTTGAAAAAATTGCCAACAGTTTTAATCTTGAATTTGACCAGGGAAAAAGTTTAATTCAAAATCTCTGGGGCATTCTTCAAATCCGGGATTTTATTCAAAAAGCTGCCGTAGGACTTTCTTCAGGAATTGTTACTTCAGTAAAATCTGTTTTAGTTCTGTTACTCATGCTTGCCTTTCTTTTAATTGAACTGGGAGCTTTTTCTAAAAAAATCCATATTGCATTTGAAGATGTTTCAAGAGGTGCAATTCTAAATATTTCAAGACAAATTATTTCTGATGTTACGCGTTATCTTTCTATAAAATTCTTTATTTCGCTTGCAACAGGACTTCTTGTTTACGCTGGAGTTGCAATTATTGGCCTTGATTTTCCGATCGTATGGGGATTTTTTGCTTTTATAATGAACTTTATTCCTACTTTTGGTTCAATTATTTCTACAGTGATTACGTCCCTTTTTGCGTTGCTTCAATTTTATCCTGAATGGGGCAAAATCATTTATGTTGTTGTTCTTTTGATTAGTGTAAATTTTGTACTTGGAAATATTATTGAACCTAGAATTGAAGGTCGCCACCTTGGCCTTTCACCATTTGCCATTTTGATAAGCCTTTCTATTTGGGGATGGATTTGGGGCTTTATAGGAATGATTCTTGCGGTACCGATGACTGTAATTATTAAGATTGTCTGCCAGAATATTCCAGAACTAAAACGAATTGCAATTTTCTTGAGTAATAATCCAGAAGAAACAATTAAGACTAAATAAACAGGCACTTAGTCGTCTTTTCATACAAAAAGCGCACGTCTTCTTCCTGAATTGTCGTATAAACAAAATCAACACATTTTTTTGATTCCCGTTCATAAATTTTGTTTACGGCACAAGTAACAAAAACATCACGCGACAAAATAGGACTATTTTTTATTGAAAAAGACATTTTTAACGCATATTCTACGCCCGGCACATAAGAAGTTTCATCATTTTCGGCACCAAGCACAATACGTTCGTGGTCAACATACAAAATAGCAAACGGTTTTACCCGGTTTTGAATTGATTCCATTTTTGATTCATTAAGTGTAAGATAATTACAAATTGGAATAAGCTGGATTCCGTTGCCCGCATTTTTTTCTTTTTTTGCAAGTTCAACAAATTCTTCAAGATAAGATTGTGCAAGTTTTTGATTTTCAAGAGGAATTGATTTCCATGTTGGACGATTAAAAAGTTCAGAATTTTTCCAAGGGTAGCAGGAAGTGTGAATTTCTTTTTTATTGTTTACATCAAAATAAAGAACCGCAGAAAAATCATAATTTACAACTTCTTCAACATCTTTAATGCGGTTAATTTCGTCTGGAATTAAAAGAGCAAGCCCGTCACCTTCCGTAAAAACTTTTGAAGTAAAATAAAGCCCTACTCTGTTAAAGTAAAATTCAACTTTTACAATTTTATCAGAAAATCCAACAACTGATTGCGGCGGATTTTCCAAAAGGATTTTGCCGTTTTCGTTTACTTTTATGTGTTCGGGTTTTAGTGCAACAGGAAATATTTGGGAAGTAATAGAATGAATATTTTCATCATTTTTTTCGTCAACAGGAGTTAAAGTAACAGGAACATTACCGTCAATTAAATATTTTAGGACAAGTTCGCGTTCAATTCCCGTAAGTTTATCTTCGGACATTCTATTCCTCCGCTTTTATAAAATAGATATTGTAAACCTTATATTCAGACGGATTATTTTTTAAGCAGACAAAAATATCAGAATAAGTTTTTCCATGGTATAACCGGATTGGCACACGGATTGTTTCTTCTAAGAAAAACGGCCTTCCAACTATATAACTGTCAAACTTTTTTATAGAACGATTTTCCACATCCTTACAGAAAAAAACATAAGAAAAAACATAGGATGAATCAAAATATTTTTCACACGCATAAGATTCTTGGGAACAAAGTGCAGAACCAAAATCATCTAAGAACTGACGCAAAGAAAGTGGAATATTTCTAAAATCAAGACTGGCAAAATTTTGAATCTCGGGATAAACAGGTTCTTTTAATTCACCTTTAGCCCTCTGAAGATTTAAAGTTGGACGAATTCCCTGAGCTAAAAAATCAAAATCACTAATATTTTGCGAAAGAACATTTCCTTCCAGTTCGTTTGTCCAGGTAACGTTTAACTCTTTGTTTGTAAGGATTGATTTTAAAGTATCATCTTCGATTAATACAAGCTTAGAATCCGGCGAATTGGAACAAGCAATGAAAAGAAAAGAGATAATCGAAATGACAAAAACTTTATTTTTAAACATTACATTATTATAACACAAAATTTAAAAATGCAAAAGAGAATAAATTCGAAGATAAAAAAAGGAAACAGAATTGCACCTCTCAGAGACATCATAATACTCAAGAAAATTATAATGCATCTCTGGGAAAGCAATAGATGCATTATAATTTTTATTTTATTCTGGTAAATCAACACAAATGGCAGGAACAACACCATACATATCAAAAACTACAGTGTTTATTGCTGATGAATCATCCCCATATACCTTACCATTAGCTAAAACATTGCAGTTTGGAGAACGTAACCAATAGTTACAGCCATTTGTAGAAGCACTATTAGCTTTTGCAAAATCAGTCGGGGTACGAATTCTTGAATTTCCTGTTCCATATGAATCCGCATTTTCAAATCCATAAATTATATTTGTTATCTCCTCACTATTTAATAAGAATACTTTATCATAAGTGTCTGCACATTCAAATTTACGTGTTCCAGTTAATTTGAAATCCATATCACTTGCAGAATTATCTACCCAAACTGTTTCTATAAGTTTTTGTGCATCTTGTGTGAATGCAGACTGCAAGAAACCTTTATCTATAAATTGGGAGTTTTCTTTTTCATAAGCATCATTAGGCCCCTTTGTTATATAAGAAATTCCATTCAAATATGCTCGTATCCTACTTTCTTTATAATTATTTACATATACTGTTTTACCATCTATAAATCGATCAATTTTAATATTATCATAATAATTTCTATTAGCTATTAATATATCTTCAGCCAATAACAAAGCTTTTCCTGTATCATTATAATTATTTGTAAGAACAACCCATTTTATAGGCTCTAACTTAAAATAATGACTTTTCATACTATATGGATATTTGGCTATCTTTGTTCCATCACTATAATAGCTGTTGTCGTCTAATGCTTGATCTAACTCACTTGTATACCAATTACCATCACTACCTGCGAAATATTCATTTTCACCGAGTATTAATTTCTGCGTATAATCACTTTTTATATCTTTACCTTGTATTTTTTGCGGGAAATCTCCAAAATACACATAAGTTGCAGATCTACCTTGAGAACCATTTGTTGTTCCTTTTGGTAGAATTGTTATTGTTTCATGTAAAGTATAGGTTACATTATAATTCCAAATTGCGTAAAGAATAATTTCTTCACCATCAGTAGTAGTTAAATTTTTTACAATCTCACCATCTGAATATTTGGAATAATAATAACTATCAGTAGTAGATGTAGACCAATGATAAAATTTCATGCCAGCAGAAGGAGTAAAAGTATTACTCATAAGAGGTTTTTCTTCATTATAAAAGAATTCTTGAGTTACTGTTTCTCCCGTTCCATTATTTGCATCAAAAATTATAGTATATTTATTCGGAATTCTTTTTGAATAAAGAATTTTGTCTTCAGTAATTGCTGTAGAAAAATCGAATTTCAAAGTACAGTCTTCATCTATATACCAGCCATCTAAGCCCTTATACCCCATTGGTGTATATAGATATACATCATTAAAGCTAATAGAATAATCTTTTGGAATAGTTATTGTTTTTTCTATTTTCCCATCACAAATACATGTTATAGAATATGTTTTTCTCCATACAACATATAAAGTAAGTTCAGTTGAATCACCAAATTCATCCAAACTTAATCTATCATAAAGTTCATACTCAGGTTCTGTTGTATTTTTGTTCTTTGAAAAACCTACAATTGCGTATCCATCTTTTGAAAAATTTCTGACACTTAAATAAACAGATTCAGTAGGATATTCACCATCAGTATTTTTCCTTACTTCATCTTCACAAATACCTTCAGGATCTTTTATCGTTACTGTATATATTTTTTTCCATACAGCATAAAGTGTCGTATCTTCTGAAAGTGTACAATAGTTTTCATGTATTTCAGTTCCTTTTTCTGTAGCATTCTTTTCTTTTGACCATCCATCAAAATAATATCCGTCTTTGCCTATAATATCAAAATCTATGCCATAGAGACTAAAAGGAATTCCTGCTGTAAATTCAATTTTTGTTGTTTTTCCAGATCCATCATTTGCATCAAAAATTACAGTGCAAGGCTTTTGAATAACCATTGTTACACTATCATCTGCTTCACCGGTTATATTATCTACACTTACATTATATTTAGCTGCTGTTGAATTTTTTAATTTTACATATACATGCCCACCATCTATGATTTCTTTTTCCATAACTGAACGAGTACAGTCTTGATTTGTATATATACCAGTTATATAATTTGATGTTAAAGGGGTAAACACATTTTCTGACCAAGTTGTTTTGGAAAAATCTGTAATATAAGCCTGAGCTTTTTCTATTGCAACAATATTATCAGAACCAATTACTGTATAGTTTATTGTTTTTACTATAGGATTATATTCACGTTTTGTTGGTTCAGATTTTTTAGGTTCAAGACAATATTCGATATTAACCATATTTTTTATTGAATATGGAATGTTTCCTGTCACTTCTGTTAGTGTTAAATAACAACTTCCATATTCTATTTCGTATGAACCTTTAAAATCACCTATTTTTTTAAGAATAGCCGCAGATCCTTGTTTTTCCCATTTATAATCTGCTCCAGAAAATTTTCCATCCTCTAATGAAAAAATAATTGGCATATTAAATTTTGAATTCCCATTCTCAAGTACAATTGAATAATCATTGAGATATAGTTTTATTTTTACATTACCTTTATTAAAAACATATTCTTCATCATCCTCTGTCAAATTTTCAAATATAAGTCTTTCATCTATAATTTCGCAATTATAATCTACTGTATTCTTTTTCAACAACACAGAAAACTTTTTCTTTTCAGCATCAATCCATTCTTGCGGAATAGATACAGTTGTATAATTTTCTATTGCAAGAGTTTGCTTCAAAAATTTGATAGTATAATCAACATAATCATCTGAATTTGAAATAAGCCTATCTCCTGCATACAGACCTTTATATGCAATTTGTAGATTATGTGTAGAAGAATTATATGTGTAAGAACCAAATGATTGTTTTTTTATTTGTCTAAATGAATAAGAAAGATTACCGTTAAACCATTCCGAATAACCGGTATTTGTTTTTACAATACAAGTTCCATCATTATTAAAAAAAATAGCATCACCTTCATCGTTTCTTAAATACGACTGCCCAGCAAAAGGAGAGGATTCTGTTAAATCTGGTAACGATGACTCTCCATAACTATCAGGATCTTCTGTTATTATAGGCTTTTCTTGTGATGGATTATCTGAAGTACCACCTGTTCCAGATTCAATTGAATTTGCATGTTCACAAGCACTAAATAAAAATAATAAGGCTACAAATAAACAAATTATCAATGAGTTTTTTTTTGTAAATAAATTCATCATTTTCTCCAATAATAAAAAAGGAAACAGAATTGCACAAAATAACGGCAACTCTGTTTCCTTGGGTAAGTAGATTAAAGAAGATTATAATCCAGAAACAAGAGTCAATGAATTATCATCTGGATTGATAATATAAAGGGTTGAATCTAACATAAGGTTATTATCTATCTTTGACCAACTACCAATTTGAGTAGAAGCCCCATCTTTGAACATAATATACTGTCTATTACCGGCACATTTTATTGTATTACCGTCGTAAGTATATACAGCAGGAGAAGCTTTACCATTCAATGTAAGCACAGCACATGGTGTATCAGGATTATCTTCAACCTGATAACCAATTTTAAGTACAACCTTTTCAATAGCATCTGTTCTCAAATACGTAATAGCAGAACAGTTTTCAAAATTAGTTGAGGAAGCCTCTTTTAACACACTCCATGGCCATTCAGAAAGACCAAGATACCATCCTACTGTTTCTGAATTATCCATTGCATAAAACCATAAATTTTTAATTGGAATATCAGAAATACCGTCAAGATTCAACTGAATACTATCAAGTGCTCTTGGAAGTGTTGTATCCTTGAACGCTGAAGTTATATCAATATCTGCTTGATAATATTCAATTTCATCTGAAGCCGTATTCTCAACATCATCCCATTTAAATCCTGTTTCAAAAAGCAAAGCATCTTCATAATCTGCAAGATTTATTGTGGTAGTTGTTCTTATAAGAGTGTTTGTTGCAGTAATCTTTTTAACATAAACCTCAACTCCAGCATCATTTGGAATATAAATACCAACTAACTCAGAAGTTTCAGTTCCTTTTCCTAAAATTCCAAAATCAGCCTGATAGTTTCTTGGAACTGAAGACATATTGCATATATGCATACTGGCAAGACAAACTGCATCTTCTCCCTCAGCGTGATCTGAATTTGCATTTATTGTAATTTCTTTACCATCGCAATTTGGACTGTATGCTTCTATGTTAAGATATTTATATCCAGAAAGGCTATTTCTTGAATTCCAGTCGGTAGAAATCCATGTATTATCAGCTACATCTTTATCAGATTTTGCTTTGATTAAAGTTCCTTCTTTCTCTGGAGAAACATAAACAACCTTATCCTTACTATAATCAGGCTTTAGTTCAGTATTTGTTGCCCAAATTTTCTTGATATAAACAGTTGCTTCTATGTCATCTTGATCGGTGTCGTTTGTAAATACACAAATATTATTCAAAATATTTGAAGTTGAAGGCTTTTCGATGTCTTTTTTGTTTACATCATCCCAGTCAAGCCAAACTTTATTACTTGTTCCCCAAACACTCTGATATATATCTGAAGTTTCCGGCATATACTGAATACTAAAACGTCCACCACGCTCGTTTGGATCGGTACCAGTCCAGCAGTCAAAACGGATTCTATTTTCACGACAATCTGGACTATAGGCTTCTATATTAAGATATTTAAAACCTGTTAAATCAACACCACCGTTAAAATGAATATTTGTTTTAAAACCATCAGTATAGAATGCTGTTCCTTCATTATATTCCGAAACATAAACGAACAAATCGTTCAATTCCAGAGTGTTATTTTCTCCAATTGTATAGTTATAATCTCTATAATTGTAAGAAAGTGAAAGTGAGTCATCATTTAAATAGAAATTGCCTTCGCGGAATAAGTTACCTTTGGCATCTACAATCTGATAATAACCGTTCCAGTAACATTTTACAGAATAATCATCCCACTTATAAGTAGCTTCTGGATCTGAAAGTTTTACCCAACCAGCATAAAGCAAAGTATTTTCTGTAACTTCATCGTAATTGAAAACCAGTTTTTCATGCTTTTTATCTGTATACCATCCTGCAAAAACATAGTCTTCGCGAACAGGAGGTTCAGGAAGGCTTAAACTATATCCAAAGAAACCAGAACTGTAAGTTTGAGTTGTATAAACAGAAGTATCGTTATCACTAGTATTATTGTAATAAGTTACTGTATAAAGAGGATTTACAGGTTCAAACTCTGCATTAATATAGTAAATACTAAATTTCTGCTTTCTTTCTTCATAATCATACCATGAACTAGTAGCAGATATTGGGAATGATTCACTCCATCCTTTAAAGCGATAATTAGAATCAACTTTACCGTCTTTATCCTTAATTACAGGAATTGTAAGAGGTTCTTCGATTGTTGCACCAAAATCATAATATTCTGAATGAGGGAAAACACCATTTCCACTAACCCAGTCATACTCTGCACCACCAAAAGCAGTATCGGTAGATGTTACTTCATGAGTTTTACCAGGTAAATCTTCTACTGTAATTTTTTCATCTTTTTCATTCGTCAATGATTCAAGCTCATCTTTTGTGTAGCGTTTGTAGTTATCTTTTCCATTATTATCAATTGAAGCACCCCAAACTACAAGCTGCTGATATTTTTCTCCACCCCATTCACCACCAGATTCTTTGAACCAGTCGTTCATTCTGAATTCAACAGTATCACCGTAAGTATAGCCTGCAAGTTTTAAGATTGTTTGAGTAGCGATAGAATAATCGTGTCCACTCATATAAGCATCAATCCATTTCCAGTCACGCCAGCCATTAATATTTACAGCTTCTTTTAGAGGATAAGTCATATTACTGTTATCACTCCAGAATGTACCGCCAATTACCCAATCAGAATCTCCGCGATTAAGAGTATATGAAACGCCCTGACGCAAAATAGAAATGTTTGGATTGTCTGTAAATTTAGCTGTTCCTTTGCGAACCATTACTCTGTTTTCAGTAAGTTCGTTTTTGAATTCATCTGCATTTTCTACAATTAATTCACCGAGTCCGCTATTTGCTTTTACAACAATATTTTCCTGATACTGTGTCCAAGAACCGTTACTTACTTTTACGCGGAATGAATAAGTATTTCCGGCAGTTACCAATGGATATTCAAGAGACCAGTTGCCCCATTCATTATCAGAAGCCTTTGTATAAGTCTGAGCCATTTCTACCCAGCCGTCGTCTGACATGTTTGTAATAGTAACAGTTACAGTAGAATTTGTTGGATCATCTTTATTTTTTACATTACTCAAAACAGAACCAGAGAAAGTAATTCCGCCTTCTGATTGCCATGCTGAAACATATTTTGTATCTGAAGCATTGAAAATTTCAGAATAATAAGTTTTGTTAGAACCTGTAGTTTTTGTAAATGTTAATTTTGGATAAACATTGCTTTCATAAAGACACATAAAACTAGCCGCAAGAGAAACTTCCTGATCAGCAATTACATCCATTGCAATATCAATATCGTATTCAACACCTTTTTTAACAGGACCTTCTATAGCAGCGTAAACATCATCATAAATTGATTTATCGGCAGTAAGAAGCTTGTAATAATCAACTTTATCGGAATTATCAATAAAACGGATATACAAACCAGCATCA
The DNA here is from genome assembly GCA_024680155.1 of Treponema sp. Taxonomy (GTDB): domain Bacteria; phylum Spirochaetota; class Spirochaetia; order Treponematales; family Treponemataceae; genus Treponema_D. Next base: position 14,160 of record JAILCM010000012.1, on the reverse strand, counting down.
ATATCAATATCAGATTTTATTTTACCTTTAAGTCTGATAACATCACCATACTGAACTTTTCTTTTTGCGGTATATAAATCAAAATTTACTTCATTCACCCAAATAGAATAGCCATCGCCATCCCACTTATAATCAAGCTTACAACTTTCAGCAGCATCAGCTAAATCAAGAACGTAAGTTGCATCCCTATAAACTGTAATTGTCTTAACATCAGTGTCTTGATTTTTAGTTACATTGTAAACATCGCTTAATTCTTCGTATTTTCCTTTATTCAAAACAACAAGGGTATATTTTCCAACCGGAATACCTGTAATTTTGAAAACACCCTTATTGCTAACTGTAGTTTTGCTTACAATAAAACCATTTTCATCCATTGCACCAATTTCAGAACCACCAGCACGTCCACCATCAACTACAAGTGTACCAGAAAGACTTCCAACAGCAACAAGATGTAAATCATCAATTTCGATTGCACGGGCATTTGCAGAAATTTCTATACCACGAGCTACAGAACGAAACTCTGAATCTTCAGAACCAGCAATAACTGTATAAGAACCATCAGGCAAATCTTTAAATTCATAGCTTCCGTCTGAATTTGTTGTTGCAGTTTTATAATAAGAAGCCGCTCTTGCCAAATTTTGTGAATTTAAAAATGCAAGTGAACGATTGGAAGAATCAAGTTTATCAAGAAAAACTTCAATTCCGCTGCAATCACTAATTCCATCCTGATAAAGAACTTTACCTTTTATTGTTCCAGAAGCAGTAGTTTCTTCACTTCCAGAATCATCAGGATTTGTTTCACCATTTATCAGACCTGTAATCTGATCCAAAGTCAGTCCTTCACATCCTGTAAACAAAGAAAGCATAAAAATTGATGAAAGAACTCCAAAAATGAACAAAAATTTTTTCATAAATTCTCCTTTTTGTAATAAAACAAAAACATAACAACAATTATAACATTATTTTTTTGAAATCCGAAATATTTTTTTTAAAGTTTTCTAAACGTTCTGCCGATAAAGCGTGAACATTTTTATTTAAATTTTATATTTTATTAAGAATTCTACACGAGAAAGAAAATCAAAAACAAGAAAAATATAAACGGCTGAAAAAAAAATCAAAATATATTAAAATACATTTATATGGAAAAAATTGATTGTGCGGATAATTCAACAGGAAATAGAAAAGAGCTTTTAGTTAAAAAAAACGATTTTACTGCGGACGGTATTGTTCTTTTGGCAAAAAAGCCAGGGCCAACATCTTTTTCGTCTTTAAATGATATAAAACATGCACTTGGAACAAAAAAAGTTGGTCACACAGGAACGCTCGATAGTTTTGCACAAGGATTGCTTGTTGTTTGTACTGGCCGCCTGACGAAACTCGCCGGAAATATCACAGAATTTGATAAAGAATATGATGCAGTTATAAAATTTGGTGAAGCGACTGACACTTTGGAATACACAGGAAATGTTGTGCGTACTGCCCCGCTCCCGGATGAAAAAACTTTACGCCAAGTTCTGCCAGATTTTACAGGAAACATTATGCAGCGTCCACCGGAATTCAGTGCAATTCATATAGATGGAAAACGTGCTAGTGATTTGGCTCGTAGCGGAAAGACAGCTGAAATTCCAGAACGCCCGGTTACTGTATATAAAGCTGAAATTCTTGAAATTAAAACAGCTGAAAAATCCCAAGAAGAAGCGGAAATAAATGCCCCAGAAGGAATAGAAACTAAGGCCGGCATTGAATACGCGCGGACAGAAAATGAACGCATTGAATATGTGCGCATCCGTTTTGTGGTTTCAAAAGGAACATACATCCGAAGTCTTGCCCGTGATATTGCAAAAAAATGTGGAAGCGCCGGACATTTGGTTGGTCTTTACAGAAAAAAGGTTGGAAATTTTTATATAGAAGATGCCGCAGGATTTTCTGAACTTGGGGATTTTAATATTGAAAGTTCGATAAAAAAAGCAGAAGAATGGAAAAAAGAAGAAGCTCAGAAAAATGAAGAATCAATTCTTCGGGCCGAGCGGGAAAAGTATAAAGCAAAATCTGTAAGCACTCGCGAAAATAATCAGGAACTCAAAGCCGAGCGAGAAAAACTTCACTCCGAAATACTTGCAAAAAAACGTGATTTTTCTAAAGAATGCGCGGAACTTTGCGGTTTTGATGTAATTAATCTTGTTTCAGAAGATGCAGAAAGTGCATTCAAAAACGGAAAACCTTTACGCAGTGCTCTTTTTGACAAAAATTTACATGAAATTCAAAGTGAAAAATGTGTTGCAGTTTTTAATGCGGACGGATTATTTTGCGGTTTGATCAAAAAGGATTCCCAGGGCCGGATTTCTTACAGTTTTGTTTTGAACTAAAAAAATGGTGACGCCCAATAAGTTCTAAGTGTCATTGTCCGGCTTGACAGGACAACCTCATATAGATTTTCGGGTCAAGCCCGAAAATAACATAATTGTACTTATTAAACGTCACCGTTCATTTTATTCTTCGTCAGAAGTTGATTCAGTTGTTTGTGCGTTTTGTTTTTCTTCACGCTCAAGTTCATTCAACATCTGAACCATATTAAAGCCTTCTTTCATTCCAACATCCACAATAAACTGCAATTTTGGGAACTGGCGGATTCGCATTTTTTTTGCAATCTGACCTTGAATAAAGCCAGACGCATTGTTTAATCCGTCAACTCCTTTCTTGAGCTGATTATCAGGAAGGAACGAAGAAACATAAACTTTTGCATAAGCCAAATCTGTTGTAACTTCAACGCGGTTTACACTCAAAAAAGTATTTACACGCGGATCTTTTACATCGCCATGAAGAATCAATTTTGAAATTTCATCACGCAGCTGATCATTCAGCCTTTGCATTCTGTACTGTCCCATTTTAAGCTCCCTCAGAACCAGCAGCAGTTACATTGCGTTTTGCAGCTTCAGCTTCTTCTTCGGCAATTGTTTTACCAAGTTTCTTTGCAACTTCAACAACTTCGAATACTTCAAGCTTATCACCAATCTGAATGTCCTGCCAGTTTTCAAGACCAATACCACATTCGTAGCCAACGCTAACTTCTTTTGCATCATCCTTAAAGCGCTTGAGAGAAGAAATCTTACCTGTAAAGATAACGATTCCATCACGAACAAGGTTTACATTTGAAGTTCTGCGTACAATACCTTCTGAAACTGAACATCCTGCAATTACGCCAACCTTTGGAACTTTGAATGTATCGCGTACTTCGACCATACCGATAACTTCTTCTTTTGTATCCGGCTGGAGCATACCTTCCATAGCCTGCTGAATTTCTTCAACACACTTGTAGATGATATTGTATTTGCGGATTTCAACCTGTTCCTGTTCTGCCAAAGTTTTTGCTTTTGGAGTTGGACGAACATTGAATCCGATAATAATTGCATTTGAGTCAGCTGCTGCCAAAGTAACGTCTGATTCGTTGATTGCACCCGCACTTGAGTGAATAACAGAAAGACGGATTTCGCGGGTTGAAAGTTTTTCCAAAGAAGTTTTGAGTGCTTCTGCAGATCCCTGCAAATCGGCTTTGATGATAACTTTGAGTTCTTTAACTTCGCTGTCGGCAATATCGCTGTAAAGAGATTCAAGAGTTGTCTTTTTAACAGCTTTAGCGGCTTCAAAGCGTTTAAGTTCCTGACGTTTTGCAGAAATTGCACGAGCATCTTTTTCAGATTCTGTTACCTGGAATGGATCACCTGCATTTGGCATTTCTTCCATACCAAGAACTTCTACTGGAGTTGAAGGACCTGCTTCCTGAATGCGTCGTCCACGGTCATCAAACATAGCACGAACACGACCAGAATAAATACCTGCAACAAAAGGATCTCCCTGATGCAATGTACCACGCTGAACAACAACTGTTGAAACAACACCACGTCCCTGATCTACACGGCTTTCAAGAATCTTACCTTCTGCACGACATTCATCATTTGCTTTAAGTTCAAGCATTTCAGCCTGGAGCAAGATTGCATCGAGCAAATCATCAATACCTTCTTTTTTAAGAGCAGAAATATGAACATACTGTGTATCTCCACCCCATTCTTCCGGTGCAAGACCAAGTTCAGAAAGCTGAGTCTTAACACGATCAGGATTTGCTTCCGGTTTATCAACCTTGTTTACTGCAACAATAATTGGAACTTTTGCATCTTTAGCATGAGCAATAGCTTCCAGAGTCTGAGGCATTACACCATCATCAGCAGCGACTACAAGAACTACAATATCAGTAACCTGAGCACCACGCGCACGCATCATTGTAAATGCTTCGTGACCTGGTGTATCAAGGAAGGTAATCTTACCTTTATCTGTTGTAACTGAATAAGCACCAATAGACTGAGTAATACCACCAGCTTCGCCTTCTGCAACGTGTGAATGACGGATAGCATCCAAGGTTTTTGTCTTACCATGGTCTACATGTCCCATTACAGTTACAATTGGAGGACGAGGAGCAAGTTCAACTCCATCATCAGCATCACTTTCAATTACTGTTTCGTCGTAAAGACTTACAAGATGAACTTCGCAGCCATATTCTGCAGCAAGAAGAGTTGCAGTATCAGAATCGATTGATTGGGTGATTGTAACCATCATACCCATGCCCATAAGTTTTCCGATAACTTCACTTGCTTTAAGGTTCATTTTGCGTGCAAGGTCAGAAACCGAAATTGATTCCATAATATCAATTGATTTTGGTACAACTGATGCAGGAGTTTCAACCTTCTTTTTCTGTTCAAAGAACTTGTCGTCAAACTGCTCTTCATCCTTGCGATTATAAATCTGTTTTTTGCCTTTAAATTGCTTTTTAGCAGGCTGTCTAGACTGATCAATTGGCGGAACAGGAGCCGCAGCGCCCATACCAGGACGTGGACCACGGAATCCTCCACCATTATTAAAGCGCTGTCCAGGAGCACCGTTTCTACCTTGTCCGTTTGGACCACCCTGACGGTTCTGGAAGTTGCGGTTGAATCCACCGTTTTGTCCGTTGCGGTTTCCATTTCCACCGTTGTTATCTCGTTCGCGGTTCTGATAACTCTGACGAGCCTGTGCACCACTGAATCCGCCGCCATTTCCACCGTTGCCATCTCTACCGTAAGGTCTGCCGCCGTTTCCGCCATTGCCATTCTGACCATTGCGGTTTCCATAAGAATTGCGGTTATTGTTCTGGCGTCCACGGTCAGAAAGATTTCCAGCCTTTACATTTGGACGAGACGGATTAAGCTCAAATGTACGAGCTCTGTTTTCTGGTTTACGTTCACCAGAAGGAGCCTGAGTTTGAGTATGCATTTGCTGTGTCTGAGCTGCAGGTTTTGCAGGTGCAGAAGCCGGAGCTTTTTGAGCAGCAGCCTGTGGTTTTTCCTGACGCACTTCTGGAGCTGGTTCAGCCTTTTTAACAACAGGTCGAACATCCTTTTTTGGAGCTTCGGATGCATGTTTTACAGCAACAGGCTTTTTCTTTACTACAACAACCTTCTTTTTTTCTGGAGTTGCAGTATTTCCAGCTGCTGGTGCAGAATCCTTTTGCTGTTTATGCAGCACAAATCCGGGCTTTTTTTCTAATTCTTCAGCCATAAATTATCCTATTCCTCATCCTCTGTAAATTCAAATTCAACGCCACAGTTCGGGCAGTGAGTCATATCCAAGGTGATTTTTGCGCCACATTCAGGACAGAAATATTCTTCTTCCTCACCTTCAGATTCTGAGTCTTGAGTCTGAGATTCTTCACCATCATCTTCAGCTTCTACGAACTCTACGCTGTCATTGATAAGCTCCTTGATTTTATCAAGTGCCTCTTTTGTTACACCATCAATTGAGATTGTGCCGTTATCGTAAGCTTCTATAAAGTCTTCGATATTATCAAGTCCATTTTCTTTAAGAAGAGCTGCAACTTCGGAATCAACACCAGGAAGTTCAGAAACTGTTGCAATTTCGTCGTAAGATTCTTCGTTTTCTTCAACATCCTTAAAGAGATTCTGTGCATTCTGAACTGTTGTAATTGAGCTCAAATCCATTTCTGCAGCCTGTTCAACTGTCTTAACATCAATATTCCAGTCACAAAGACGGTTTGCAAGACGAACATTCTGTCCCTGGCGACCAATTGCAAGAGAGAACTGAGATTCATCTACAATTGCAAGTGCCTGGCGTTTGTCTGCATCAAGAATGATTACACGTTCAACCTGAGCTGGAGAAAGTGCATTCTTAATAAATACAGTTGGATCAGAATCCCAACGCAAAACGTCAATCTTTTCATTCAAAAGTTCGCGGATTACATTCTGAATACGAACACCTTTAAGACCAACACATGCTCCAACAGGATCAACTTCTTCGCGTTTAGAATAAACTGCAATCTTTGTGCGGTAACCTGCATCGCGAACAATCTTTGTAATTTCAACTGTTCCGTCTGCAATTTCTGGAACTTCTTTTTCAAGAATTGAACTTACAAGTTTAGGGTCGCTTCTAGAAAGAATGAGCTGAAGTCCAGAGTTTGTCTTTTTAATTTCTACGATGAGAGCCTTAATTCTGTCGTTCTTTTCGTAGAATTCAAGCTTAGACTGATATTTTACAGGAAGAACACCTTCAAGACGACCAGCATTACCAAGGTCTACATAGATGTTTCCATTGCGTTCACGCTTATAATAACCGATGATGATTTCACCAATTTTATCTTTATATTCATTGTAAAGAGAATCTTTGTAAGTTTCGTTCAAGCCCTGATGAGCAGTCTGTTTACCAGTTGCAACTGCAGAACGGTCAAAAGATTTAGGGTCTTCAAGAATATCAATTTCATCACCCTCTTCAACTTCGTCACTGAGCTTACGAGCATCTTCAAGTTCAATTTCTCTAACAGGGTCATAAACACCATCAAGAACAACTTTGCGTGAATAAATTGCAACATCAGACATATCATCGTTGAATTTTACGATTGCATTTTCATCTGTTCCATAAGTACGCTTATAAGCAGCCTTAAGTGCCTTTTCAATAGTTTGACGAACTGATTCCTCTGAATAACCTTTTTCCTGAATCAACTGTCGGATAGCATCTGCCATTTCTGACATTCTAAATCTCCTTGGACGGTCTAAAAAATCTGCATGATTCTATAAAAAATGCATTTGAACTTTTTAGTCTGCCCCTTATAAATTCTAAGCTTTGTAGTTAAATTTTGCTTTTGCTATATTTTCAAAAAGGATTTCAACATCCGAGTTATCATCCTTTTTTAATACCACAGATTTGTCGTCCGCTTTTTGAATTGTTCCGCACACCCAGTCTGTTGCAATTTTGTCCCAAACACGAACAGAACGGCCGGTAAAAACAGAAAATTCAGCGGCATTTTTTATATTATGCTCAATTCCAGGGGAAGTGAGTTCCATCATTGTGTCTTCCGTTCCAAGAAGGGCTTCAAGGCGTGGAAGAAGAACTCTGTGAACCTTTGCACAATCATTTACACCAATATTTGCAGTTGGATCCGAAGAAGCAATGATTGCAGAAATTTTGGTAGTTGTTTTTGCAGGAACAATTTTTAAGTCAACAAGCTTAAAGCCCATTCCTTCAACCAAAGGCGCACATTCTTTGTAATACTTAATGTCTTTATATGATGTATATTCCATATCCAATTTTGGGCCAGAAAAATAAAACACCAATAAAAAAGACCCGTGGGTTGCACGAGTCTTTTTAATAATTTTATTAAACTGACACTATTAATATAGAAGAAATTCAAAATTTTGTCAATCAAAATGATTTTACAATTGAATCACACAAATAATCCAAATCATTTTTATCGTGCGAAACTATTATTGCTGAACGAGATTTTAATTGTTCTTTTACAACATCAAGCACTGATTTTTTAACTTCTTGAGAAAGAGCATTAAATGGTTCATCCAAAAGCAGAAGATTTGACGGATAAATAAGAGCACGAGCAAGACTTAGCCGTTGTTTTTCACCGCCACTTAAAACTCCGGCTTTTTTTTCTGGTGAATCAAGCTGCATTTTTTGTAAAAGTTCAAGGGCTTCTTCTTGTTTTTGCGGAATTAATATATTTTTCAGGTGTTTGAGCGGAATTATGAGATTTTCTAATACCGTGCAATTATTTAAGAGTCTGTAATCCTGGAACGCGTAAGAAATGACTGTATTTTGCGCAAGTTCTATGTTGCCGGTGACATTAAGATTTTTTGGAAGAATGCCTGCAACGCAATTTAGTAAGGTTGTTTTTCCGCTTCCGGTTGGTGAAAGGATGCCGAGAATGTGGCCGCATTCCAGTTCAAGTGAAAAATTTTTTATGATTTGTGATTTTGCAGAAGTTTCTACGCAAAGATTTTCTATTTTTAAAATATTCATTTTGTATTATTTATAATCCTTACAAAAAGTGCCATCAGTCTTTCGCTTGCAAAACTAAAACAAACAAAAATCAACGTAACAGCAAAAACACTCGCACTTTCCAGATGAACCTGATTCAACTGCAAAACAGAACCAATTCCATATTTAGGAACACTCAAAACTTCACCGGCCGCCACAACTTTCCAGGTAAGCCCGAACACCGAAACAAGCCCGTTCAAAAAAAACGGAACAAGATTCGGCAGCTGAATATAACGAAACTTCTGGAACTTTGTAAAATTGTAAACCTGTGCCATCTGCATTAAAGAAGAATCTTTTTGTAAAAATCCTGAACGAATTGCCGTAAACATAACAGGAAACGTCATCAGAACAGAAACAAAAAGCGGAATAGAACCGGATTTTAGCCAGAAAAGAGCAATCAAAATTACAGAAATTACAGGAACCGTTCTTAAAAAAGAAACCGGAAACCGCAAAAAATCATCGGCAAAACTGAATAAACCAGCGGAAAGCCCAAGAAAAGTTCCAAAAGCAACAGAAATTACAAAAGAAAGAATAATCCGCAAAAAAGAAAAGGCAAAATGTTTCCAGAAATTTCCGCCGCCACAAAAATACCAGCCGATTTTTTCAAAAACAGATTTTACACTTGGAAGTATGAGCTCGGAATCAAGTTTCTTAGAAACCGCAGCCCATACTACAAAAAAACAAATGAGCGAAAATAAAACTGTACACGCCTTTTTTACGGACTTTTTCATCAGTTAGCAGTTTTATAATAAAAATCAGAATCTGGGAGCTTTCCGCCAATAGAAGCTGCATCACATTCAATAAAAATGTTCAAAAGTGATTCAATTTTATCTATAGATTCAGCCGCAGTCTGGAAAACATAATTTGATTTTGGAATACTTGCGCTAACGACCGCCTGGGTAAGCCCCATATTATATTTTTCGCAAAGACGGCCAGTTTCAGCCGGATTTTTTACAGTTTCTTTTGAAGCCTTAGCATAAGCCGTTAAAAAATTTTCAAGTTCATTCTGGTGTGAATAAGCATAATCAGAGCGAACCACCATTACAGTAAGCGGATAATCAGTTTTGCCCGAGAAATATAAGTATTCATTTTGGAAATCTACAGCAGTATACAAATTCTTTGACTTCATGCACGCAATTGTTGCAAATGGTTCCGGGAGAACAGCATTATCTATTTTGCCAGAAATCAGCATTGCAGGAATTTGAGCGGTTGGAACAGAAAAATCAAGTCTTACACCTGTTTTAGTTTCAATCTGAACATTATTTTTTTGTAAAAGATATTTAAACATATATTCAGGAGTAGCGCCCTGCCCTGCAACATTAACCCTTACATTTTTTAAATCCGAAATTCGTTTTATATTTTTTTGTGAAGTGATGAGCCGCAAGTTTCCGTTACCAGTTACCGCACAGAGAATGATTTTATGATTTGAGGAATTATAAACTTTTGCCGCAACATTTACCGGAAGAAATCCAACATCAACTTCGCCCTTAATCATTTTTGGAAGCAATGCTTGTGGATCTGCATGTTTTGAAAACTGAAATTCAGGATTTTCTGTAATCCATACACACGGAATACAACTTGGACCATTTAAAACGCCAACACGGATTTTTTCCTGCCCAAAAACACCACAAACAAAAGTGATTTGTGCAATCAAAATTATAAAAAGAGACTTAATCTTCATAAAAACCTCGATGAAATTCTACCGCTTATTTTGCAAGCACTTTCTGACTTACAACTGGAACTGCGGCTTCTTCTTTATGAATCAGTTTAACCACAAGTTGACCGTCTGTACAGTCTATAAGCACACAATTTACATCGGAATCTTTGTTTGAAAGAATTTCCATTGCAAGAGGGTCTTCGATTTCTTTACGAATCAGACGTTTCATAGGACGAGCGCCCATTGCAGGATTATAACCGTTTTCTACAAGATAAGCTTTTGCATCCGGTGACAAATCAATTGTAAGATTGCGTTCTTTTAAGCGTTCTGCAAGTTCACCAAGCTGAATATCAAGAATTTTTGCAACTTCATCTTTAGAAAGCGCATTAAAAACAATTACATCATCAATTCGGTTAATAAGTTCCGGGTTCAAAAGACGTTTTAATTCATTCATTGCACCCGCTTTAATTTCGGAATAAGGAATTACACCTTCCTGAGCTCCAAGCCCGAATCCAACACGACCTTCGTTTGTAATTTGTCTTGCACCGGCGTTACTTGTCATAATTACAACTGTATTTCTAAAGTTTACGGTATGACCAAGATTATCGCTAAGTTCCCCTTCTTCTAACATCTGCAAAAGAAGATTAAAAATATCTGGATGAGCTTTTTCAATTTCATCAAGAAGAACTACCGAATACGGATGACGGCGAACTTTTTCTGTAAGAACGCCACCTTCTTCGTAACCAACGTATCCCGGAGGAGCTCCAACTAAGCGGCTTGCATTGTGTTTTTCCATATAATCAGACATATCAATGCGGATGAGCGCTTCTTCGGTACCAAAAAGATATTTTGCAAGGGCTTTTGCAAGCTGAGTTTTACCAACGCCTGTAGGTCCAAGGAAAATAAATGAACCAACTGGATGTTTTGGAGAAGAAATGCCTGCACGACTACGGCGGATTGCTCCAGAAATTATACTTACGGCATCATTCTGGCCAATAATTGTATTATGAAGTTCATCTTCCATGCGGATTATGCGTTCACTTTCGGAAGAAGTCATGTGTTCTACAGGAATGCCTGTCATTTCGCTGATTATGCGTTCTATATCAGAAGCAGTAACAACTTTTGCAGGATTTGCGGAATTCTTTTCCCAGATATTTGTGTAAAGTTCAAGTTTTTTCTTTAAATCAAGTACCTTACTGCGAACAAAAGCGGCATTTTCGTAATCGCGGAATTTAAGCATTCTGTCTTTTTCTTCTTCAAGATGGCGCAATTCCTGTTCAAGCTGGGCAAGTTCAGAAGGTTTTTCTTCTTCCTGAATTTTTTTAGCGGCACCTGCTTCATCCAAAATGTCAATTGCTTTATCCGGCAAAACTTTTTCTGGTAAATAACGTTTAGAAAGTTTTACAATCGCAGGAATTACATCTTCAGAATAAACAACATTGTGATATTTTTCGTATTTCTCTTTGATTCCCTGCAAGATTACTTCGCTTTCATCAACATTAGGCTCTTCAACTTTTACAACCTGGAATCGTCGTTCAAGTGCCATGTCGCGTTCAATATGACGTGTATATTCTTTTGTAGTTGTAGCACCAATAATCTGAATCTCACCACGAGAAAGGGCCGGCTTCATGATATTTGAAGCATCCATTGTACCTTCGTTTCCACCAGCTCCAATTAAAGCGTGAAGTTCGTCTATAAAAAGTACAATGTCTTTATCTTCCTGAAGTTCGTTCAAGATTTTTTTCATGCGCTCTTCAAATTCACCGCGGTATTTTGTACCTGCAACAACCGCTGCCAGATCAAGAGAAAGAATGCGTTTTTTAAGAAGGTCGGACGGTACAGAACCAGCGGCAATTTTTTCTGCAAGTCCTTCTACAATTGCAGTTTTTCCAACGCCCGGTTCACCTGTAAGAACTGGATTATTTTTTGTACGTCGGCTCAAAATCTGAATAATTCTGTGAATTTCTTTATCGCGGCCAACGACTGGATCAAGTTCATTTGCACGTGCCATTTTTGTAAGGTCGCGGCAATATTCATTTAAAATTGAATCTTTATTTTTCTTTTGAGTTTTATCTTGTGGAGCCTGTGATTTTTTTTCTGATTTTCCGTTTGAACTGCCCAAATTATTGCCAAAAATGTGCGGCTCAATTGTATCGGTAAACAGGCTTTTAAATACAGTATCCAGAAGATTTTCTGTCTTAAGCTGCTGAATAGAAGAAAATTTTTCGTTTTGAATTTCCATTACAACAAAGCGAACATCATGAATTGAATAATCCGACGCAAGGAAAAATCTTGATGTAATGCTGCTCTCTTCACGAATTGCGGCAAGCAGAATATGTTCTGTTCCAATATAATCATTATGAAGTGAATTTGCTTCAATGTCGGCTAAGTCTAAAAGTTGTTTATAACGTCTGCCAGCTGGAATTGAATCAAGCGTTGGAACATGACTTTCTGTATCAAAAGAACGTTCAATAAACGAAAGCAGTTCCTGCGGGTCTAAAAGAAGCTTTGCAAAAACATCATAACCAAGCCCTTCTTCACTTTTAAGCAAAGCAAGCATTACATGTTCTGGTGTAAGCTGACGGCTTCCTAATTTTCTGGCTTCATCTTGTGCCAGAATTCCAACAATCTCTTTGGCACGCGGAGAAAAATTCTTCATCATAACCTCAAAAATTAACTTCCAATTTTACACGTTAATTATCGGCAGAAAGGGCTTAAATCTTCTATTCAAATTACTGCAATTTACTGTAATTTAGTGCAAATTCTATGCTTTACGTAAAATATTAAGAGGTTTTTCCCTGCCCGCTTTTACAGACGGAATTATAGAAACAATCAGAGAAAGTAAAATTGTAGCTCCCGCAATTAACAAAAGCTGCATAAACGGAAGATTAACCGGAATGTCCTGCAAATAATAAGCCGGATCCATTAACTTTATGCTAGAAATGTCTGCGGCTGGAACTCCCTGAATTATATAGAACAATTTTTTTATTCCATTTACAAGTTTTTCTAAAGCAGACAAAATTGAATTTGCATTAAGCGACGCAACAATTCCAATCGGCATTCCAATAAGAACTCCGCCACATCCGCAAGCCATTCCAGTAATCAAAAATGAAAGCGTAATTCCTTTTGGACTTGCCCCTAAACTTTTTAAAATTGCAATTTCTTTTCGGCGTTCCATTACAAGCATTACGATTGCCGACGAAACATTTACAGAAGCAACTAAAACAATAAGCATCATTATAAAAACAAGCATTACTTTTGTAGAAGAAAAGTTCTGGAATTCGGCGGCGTGAATCTGGTCCCATCTGTAAAAATTTGCGTATTTTCCTCCAGGAGCTTTTTTAAGTTCTCTTTGAATGCGTACAACATCGGAAGAAAAAGCGTCTGGAGTTTCTATCATTACCGTGTAACTTGCATTAGAAAGAGAAAGCGATGTATAAGCAGCTTCCAGCGGAATAAAAACCCAAAGTGCGTCCAATTCCTGGTAGCCCGAAGAAACAATTGCGGCAACCTTAAAGGAAGTAAGTTTTGGAGAAATTTTTCCGTTGGTATTTTTTGTAGTAATTATGCGGAAAGTATCTCCGGGATGAATACTAAGAACTTCCGCAAGTTTTTGACCGACGACTGCCGTTTTTAAGTCTCCGGCTTCGGAAAGTTTTGTGTATTCATCCAAATCGCCTTCTACAATTGTAAAAAGTGATTTAAAAAAGTGATTTTTTTTGAAAATAGAAGAATCAAGCGCACGAATTTGAGCACCTGTTCTGTAAGAATTTGCGGCGGCTAATGCAGAAATTCCAACTTCGGGGTAAACATCAAGAACACCATTTACCTTTTTAAAACCTTCTGAATATTCGCGAAAGGAATCTGCACTTTGAACTCCCAGAATATTAGACGCTACATAAGCCTGCAAATGATTTGATGACAAGCCGATAATTCGTTCGGTCATTCCGTCAATCATTCCGGTTGCAACAGAAAGAACAACAACCAGAGGAACAATACTAAGTCCAATGCAAATAAGCGCACCAAAAAGGCTTCTTCTTGCAGAAGATTTTTTTTCGGTTTTAGGGAAAATCAGGCTTTTTGCAAACATCAAAGAAGATTTTATTGTCATTAGTTTTTGCTCCGTACATCAGTTTGTG
>JAILCM010000010.1 GCA_024680155.1 Treponema sp. | reverse complement strand
TTTTTTTCTCCAAAGCGCCACAGCCCCATCCACTGACGACGCAAATTTTAATGATATATTATAGAAAATTTCAGCGATATATTCAATTAAGAGAATTTTATTGAGATTTTTTATAATGATTTTCGCAACTTATAAAAAGCCTTACAACTTCTTATTCAGTTTATTTTTCATCAGAATAATCTTCTGGCGTAATAATTGTTGGTTCTTCAATTTCTGGAATTTCAGGTTCAACTAAAGGTTCTTGAATCACTTTCAATTTGTCTGCTGATTTTGTATCTTGCGGAGCAGTTATAACTTCGGGTTCTGTAATTGCTGCTGGAACTTCCGGAACAGAAGTCTCTACATCAAGAACTATAGGCTCAATTTTTTCAGTTTCAGGAGCTGCAGTTGCAGTATTTTTTTCAGTTGCAGCAGGTGAAATTGTTGTAGCAGGAATTGCAGTTTCAGAATTTTCGGCTTCTTTTTGTGCTTTTAAAATCCAAAGTCCATTCAGCGCCAATTTTTTTGCAACTTTTGAAGAATCAATTTTATCGCGCAAAATTCGGGCTTCTTCTGAATCATTGCAAGTTTTAGAATATAAAACTCTATAAAAATCGCCCTTTTCGGTTCTAGAAAAATAAATCCAGGAATTTATATTGTTTTCGGAAAGTTGTGAACAAAAAATTTCAGCATTTTCTGGACTTCTAAATGAAGAAAGACAAACAAACCAGTTTTCGGCAAAAAGAAAGCCGCCAACACAAATAAAAAAGATTGCAAACAGATTTTTTTTAATTTTCATAAACAATTCCTTTCTATAATATTATATTTATTATAAAACGTATTTCCAATAAAAATCAATCAAAAACATACTAAAAGCAAAACTACTCGTTTCATTCAAAAGATATTTTCCAATTTTGTTATAGCCGTTATACAAATTTCCGCGAGTTTCCGGGCAGAAATTTGCAGAAACATTTAGATTCAGGCTGTTATGTTTATTTATAAAATATCCTGATGAAAAATCGAAAATCCATGCCCAAAACAATGCAATTTGTTCCATCTGGTAATAAGTTCCGCCAGTTTTTCCAAGATGATGATCAACAGAAAAAATGTATGTATATGGAGAAATTTGTGCAGAAAATCCTAAATAAAAATGTTCAAAGCTTTTTTGAATTTGCGCGCCAAAATAAAACGATAAAATGTTTGTATTTAAATCGATTCCGTATTTTTTTACATATTTTGCATATTCACTATCCCAAGAATAATCATCCCAAAGTCCTGTATGAGCCGAATCCCCACACCAACAATAAATATCTTTTGCCTGCAGCTGAACATAATCATTTTTAAATGAAATAACGGGAAGGACAGAAAATTCAAAAGGAAGTTCGAATTTATATTTTATTTGAGCATAAACATCGATGCCAAATTGGTTGTAAAGATTGCCGGTTGAATAATTAGTTTTGATTCCTTCCGTACGCCAATCACTATCATATTGAATTCCACATTTTGCAGGAATATTTAATTTTGCCACAGTAGAAAAGATAAGATTTTCTGCTTGAACATCTGCCCCTACCCCGGCCTTAAACAAATAAGAAGCATTCCATTCAAGCATACTATTCATATAGTCGCCATTATAAATTTTATCAACAAAAGACTGATTACTATAAGAAATGATTGGAAAAACAGAAAAAGAAAGTGCAGAAACCGAAAAACAAAAAAACAAAACTGCAAAAATGGAAACAAGTTTTTTCATAATAATAGATTACATTGACTTATACAGAAAATTCAAGATGATTTTAAAATGATTTTTTTTACCTGCAAAGATTTTCTGTGTTATAATTTACTAAAAGGAGGCTTAGAAAAATGTCAAAACTTAGTCAAATTTTAGCCGCAAACAAAGTTCGTAAGCAATTTGGAACTGGTGATAAAAAACGTGATGAAGGCCAGAAAACGCCCGAAAATGTTGTTCGTTTTGATAATATTCGTTATGGAAATGCCCGTCGCCTAAAAAAATGGCAGCTTTTGGATGTTTACCGCCCAAAGGATGAGACTTGCAACTGTGATGGCGCGTCAACAGATAAAGCTTCCGTTGGATTAAAGCCACTTCCTGTGATTGTTATCGTTCATGGTGGAGCTTGGGTTTATGGCGACAAAGATGTGTACCAGTTTTACGGTATGCGTCTTGCCCAAAGAGGATTTGTGGTAGTTAATTTTTCTTATCGGCTTGCTCCCGAAGCTAAGTTTCCATCTTCTTTAATTGATACGGACACTGTTTTCCGCTGGGTTTTTGAGAATGCACAGGAATACGGTTTTGATGTGAATAATATTTTTGCCGTTGGTGATTCCGCTGGTGCACATTTGCTGGCACTTTATTCTTCGGCAGTCACAAATCCTGATTTTGCAAAGGAACTGGCCGACAAGTTTGATTTTACAATACAACCAAAATGCCCACAAAATTCGCAATCCCCGCAACCATCACAAAGCCCGCTTCCAGAACCCCCACGTCCGTTTCTTAAAGGAATTGCCCTCAACTGCGGAAAATACGATATGTCCGAAAATCTTGAAAACGATGTTCAAATGCGTCTGCTTTTGCAAGCCCTTATGCCTGGCGGTGGAACTGAAGAAGAACTTAAACTTATAAATGCAGCTGGCCACGTAACAAAAGATTTTCCACCAGCATTCGTTATGACTTGTAAAGGTGATTTTTTGGTTGGACAGGCTCCAGTTATTTTAAATGCGCTGGAACAGGCAGGTGTAAAACACGAATATCATTGCTACGGCACTCAGGAAAATCCACTCTGGCACGTTTTCCATTGTGATCCGCATCTTCCCGAAGCCGTAATTTGCAATGATGATGAATGTAATTTCTTTAAGGGATTGTCACATCAAGCGTGACAATGACAATACCTTTTTACAAATACTTTTTAATCTCTGAACCTGGCTCAAATTTATTCAATTTGCAGTCAGTATCAAAGAACATCCAGTTAGGTTCGCTGCTAGAGAACGGTTTCCATTCCGGCAATTTTTCTACTGCTTCCTGCTGGCGTTTAATATTTTCTGGCTTTGTAGGCTGGTAGTTTACGCCCGCACTAGCAGAGAGCCCGTCCTTTACGCCATCATTATTTGGATCACCAGTTTTAATGAAGTTGCACATATAATTACACATTTTTCGTGCCATATCATAGTGAACACCGGTGAATGGTCTCCAACATTTTGCCAAAGTTTCAAAGAAGAACCACAAATCTACCGAATGGAACTTTCCTGGATTATCCCAACCCGGAATTGGAACATCAAATTTGTAAACGTAGTTTTTACCAACAAGGCCTTTTGCTTCTTCTGCCTTTATAAGCTTACGAATTCCCAATTCAACAGTATTAATCCAGCTGCCTTTTTCATTTGGAGTTGCTGAATCATTAAATTCATCAGTTGTATAACCAATAAACAGCGGAGGAGGATTTACGCCCTTACTTTCAATTGCAGAATAAATATCTCCACGCATAAAATTGTTGTCCAGAATTGGAGCCCATGACATTGCAGATTTTCCGAATCCGCCCCATTCATCCCATTTTTTCCAAAGAACTTCGGTTGGCAAAGCGCGTGCTTCTTCCAAAGTTTTTACACCGCAGAATTTAAAGAATTCCTCGCCAATTTTTTCAGCTTCTTCAACAGTTCTCTGCGGGAACAATCCTCTAAACGGATTAAAGAAAACGCCGCTTTCTACAACTGCACGCTTAAAATATTTACGGCTTTCGGGATTTTCTACATGAAAAATAACGCTTCCGCCGCCGGCAGACTGACCGCCAATTGTAATATTATCCGGGTCACCACCAAAGGCAGCAATATTTCGACTTACCCATTTTAATGCAAACTGCTGATCCTGTAATCCAAAATTCGCAGGTGCATCAGGATATTCAGCGGTAATTTCTTTGTGACAGGTAAAACCAAAAAGATTTACGCGGTAGTTTATTGTAACAACAACAATTCCACGGCGGGCAATTCGTTCTCCATCAAATTCCATCTCGGAAGCATTTCCAACTTGCCATCCGCCACCAAAAATCCAGAAATAAACCGGAAGTTTTTCATCAGCACGGCGAGCTGGAGTCCATACATTCAAATAAAGACAATCTTCGCTAATAGGAAGCTCGGTATCAACACACCATTCCTTACCGTACAAATCTTCATCCGGCGGATTCTGCATTGCTCCCGGCTGAACAGGAACTGCAGAAAATTTATAACATTCGCGAATACCTTCCCATTTTGCAGCTGGCTGTGGAGGAGCAAAACGTAATTTTCCAACTGGAGGTGCAGCAAACGGAATGCCTTTAAAAGCAGTAATTCTTGGGTCAGCAGCAGGAACACCACGAACAATTCCTTCTTCAACTTTAACTTCTCTAATCATTTTTCCCATCCTTTTATTATTTTAGCTTATCTTTTTAAGCGTACCACGTAATTTGCGGCACCAATTATTTTTTCTAAAAAAAAACCACGTTTGCACGGGAAATGTCCAATACAAACGCGGCTTTATCATAAAATCAATTTTACGACTACTCTTTTACACCACCAATTGTCATTCCGACTACAAAGTACTTCTGTACGAACGGATAAACAATCAAAATTGGTACTGTTGCAATCATTGTAATTGAAGCACGAATACTGATTGGAGTAACCATAGAAGTTGAAGCTCCGGCAGAAGCGGCAACAGCCATAGCGTTAGCATCGGCAGCAGAAGAACTCTGATTCTGACTAGACTGCAGGAATTCCATAAGCTTATATTGCAAAGAATGCAGGTTTACTTTTCCAGAACAATACAAATATGTATCGAACCAGCTGTTCCAAGCACCAACTGCAACGAAGAGCGAAATCATAGCAATTGAAGGAACGATGAGCGGCATAATAATTCGCAGGAAGATTGTGAATTCATTTGCACCGTCAATTCTTGCTGATTCAACAAAGCTATCTGGCAAACCGTTTATATAAGTTCTTACCAAAATAAAGTTGAAGATATCAACAAGGCAAGGAACAATATAAACTGCATAGCTGTTAAGCATTCCCAACTTTTTAATAAGCATGTAACTTGGAATAAGACCAGCGTTTACATACATAGAAATTACAAGAATTGCAGTAAGCGGTTTTCTGATTACAAATTCTTTGCGGCTAAGAGCATAAGCAAGCATACTTGTACAGAATACGCTGAATACTGTCTGAAGAACTGTTCGAGTAACAGAAATTGTGAATGCCTTAAAAAGTCTGTCGTCAACGAACAAAACCTTATAGTTCTGCCATGTGAACTTACGTGGCCAAAGTTTTACACCACCTTTTACCGAATCAAGACCTTCATTAAAAGAAATAGCGATTGTATTCCAGAATGGATAAACCGTAACAACAACAAGGAATATAAGTGTAATAGCGATGATTATATCAAAAATTACATCGCCAGCATTTCGTTTTTTTAATTTACCAAGTTTAATATTTGCCATTATATCAACCTCTCTTCACCACTCTTCTTAGCAATTGCATTGGCTATAAGAAGAAGAATAATATTAACCGCATTCTTAAAGATACCGGCAGCTGTAGCTATAGAGAAGTTGAACAGCTTAAATCCGTACTGAAGAACGTACAAATCAATTGTGTTAGCAACGTCGATGTTCATACCATTTTTAAGGAAGAACGGCATTTCAAAGTTAGAGTCAAGAATATGACCAGCACTCATAATCATCATGATGATGATTGTAGATTTGATTCCCGGCAAAGTAATATGCCAGATTTTTCTAAGACGACCACATCCGTCAATTTCAGCAGCCTCGTACAAACAAGGGTCAATTGCCGTCATTGCACCAAGGTAAACGATTGTATTCCAACCAACTTCCTTCCAAACGTAAGTCCAACCAATGATATTCCAGAAATATTTTGGAGTAGCAAGCCATTGTATTGGTTCCTTTATAATATGGAAGAACAACAATATATTATTTAATGCACCATCTTCTACGTTAAGAACGTTCGCAACCAAACTTGTAACAATTACCCACGAAAGGAAGTGTGGTAAATAAGATACAGTCTGTACGAATCTTTTAATACCAATGTGGCGAACTTCGTTCAAGAAAACTGCTATTAAAATTGCAGTAATATAACCAAGAACCGTACTAATAAGGCTCATACCTACTGTATTTCGGAGAGCGCGTAAAAATTCAAGGTTTATTTTTGTGCCACCAGTTGAATAATCATGGGTCTTAAAAAGTTCTATAAACCATTTAAAGCCAACCCATGTCTGATCAAAAAATCCATGTCTAGGCGTATAGTCCTGAAACGCCATTGTCCAACCCAAAAGGGGAACATATCTAAATAAGATTATATAAAGAACAAATGGAACAGACATTATAATAAGGCCTTTTTGTTTGCCTAACATTTTCCACTTGCTTTTCTTGTTTGCTAATTCTGTGTTAATTACAGCAGAATCTTCCTTTTTTTTACTTTTCATAAAAGCACCTGTTTTTTTATTAATAAAAAAGCTGCCTAAAAAGATTTTCTATTCAGATTCTCTTAATAGGCAGCTTTATTAATGTAGTTAAGGAAGTTTAATTTGTAATTTTACTTATTAAACATCCTTATTCAGCTAGTCCTGGAATCCACCAAATGTTGCTACACGGTTATCAAGCTGCTGCTGCATGAACTTGTTGTATGTAGCTGTAAGAGGTTTGAGCAAGCTGCAGTATTCGTTCCATGTTTTTTCGAAATCTTCTGGTTTGCCCATAATCATCTGTGGAAGATACTTTCTCTGAACATTTTCGAATCCAGTCATAGCAACAGCTGCTTCACCTTCAAGTCCTCCGTTTTCTGGAGAAGGGTTACACTGCCACATTGGGTACCA
>JAILCM010000071.1 GCA_024680155.1 Treponema sp. | reverse complement strand
ATATCAAAACTGCACAAGCTGTAAGTGTCCTTGTGGACATCGATTCCGACATAAATTATACTTTCCATTGGTGGGTCTCCTTTGTTTGCGGTAACTCGGCCGCTTGTCTTTTATCTAAGTTTGCCGTAAATCCGCGATTTTAACATCGCGAGGCTCACCATATTGTATGTTATGTGGACACGCCACTGGCGTGATTGAGTAGCAGATTTTTTTTTAGAAAATATTTAGATTACTTCAAACTTGTTGAAAATAGGTTGAAAAAAATGACAATTGAATCAATTGAAAATCAGTTTAATTTAGTTGCAAAAGAGTACGACGAAAATAGAAAAAAATTTATTAGTTGTTTTGATGATTATTATTATTCTACAACTGATTTTTTGGCAAAGTCGATTTCACACAGAAAAAATATTTTTGATTTGGGAACTGGAACTGGTCTGTTGGCTTCTTTTTGGTATAAATATTTTCCGAATGCAAATTATGTTTTGGTTGATATTGCAGAAGAAATGCTTGAAATTGCAAAAAAACGCTTTGAAAATATAGAAAATGTTTCATTCGAAGTTTGTGATTATTCAAAAACTCTTCCAAAAAATGATTCTGATTTAATTTTGTCGGCTCTTTCAATTCATCATCTTGAACATGATCAAAAGCAAAATCTTTTCAAGTCAATTTATGAAAAACTTTCTGATGATGGAATTTTTGTGAATTACGACCAGTTTTGTTTTGAAAATTCAAAGATGAATAAATTGATTGAAAACTATTGGATTACTCAAATAAAATCTTCAGGTCTTTCAGAAAAAGAATACAATCGTTGGCTTGATAGAAAAAAACTTGATAAAGAATGCTCAATTCACCAAGAAATAAAATGGTTAAAAAATGCTGGTTTTTCAAAAGTTGAATGTATTTATCAGAATGGAAAATTTGGTGTAATTTTGGCAGAAAAATAAATCCGTTATAACACCGTTTTCAAAGCCAACAAATAGGTCAATTCGATTTGCGGTTTAACTCATTGTTATGTGGACGCCTCCACTGAGCCACTTATGTCATAAGTAAAATCTCCAACATTTTCACCTTAAAAAATTGGGTAGTGTACACTACCCAAAGGGATTGAAAAATCCCTTTGGGCGAAGTCTTGTTACACTCGACTTCGCCCAAAAATTAAAGATAAAATCGTAGGAGAATTTTATGAAAAAATTTTTGATGACAATTGCCATGGCAATTTGTGTAGCAGGTGCATCATTTGCACAGAGTTTCAATATTGATGCTGGTGTTGCAATGGATTATTCAGACGGATATGACGGTATTACTTTTGGAGGAACAATCGATTTTGATTATGTTCTTCCTGCAAATGTTGCAATTTTCTCAAATACAACTTTTACATTTGGAAGTGAGCCAAAATCTGCAATCAGCGAAATTTTAGGTGTTGGTTACAGATTTGGCTCAACAGAAAAAATGTATTTCCAAGTTGGAGCAGGTCTCGGACTTGTATTCTTTGATCATGGAGATGATTCAAATTCTGATTCATACTCGTATTCAGAAGAAAAAGCATCTTTGTATTGTGAAGCAGGTCCTGGTCTTGCTGTAAAATTTGCAATAAACTTTACAGATTATATTGGTATGAATTTTGGAGTCGATGCAATCTACAATCCTGTAAAACTTTGGTCTGATGCGGATTCTATTGATCCAGAATCACATCTTTCATTAATTCCAAAAGTTTGCGCAGTATTCTATTTCTAAGAATGATTTCGTAAATTTGACGTAAACTTGTTTGAAAATTGATATGGCGGGTAAAGCCCGCCTTTTTTTATAGAAGATGATTTTTTTATAAAGATATGATAAAGTAGCAGTAAGAATGGTTAAAGGTACTACAAATACCGATAAAGGTCAGAGAAGTGAAAAACTTCCGCCGATTATTCACAATGTTGCGCGACGAAAACTCCGAATGATAGCAGCCGCAAAAGAAATTAATATTCCTCAGACTCGCATTTCCGAAATCATTCATGGAAACAGGTCAATTACCGCTGACACCAGGTCAAATCCGCTGCGGTACAATCAATTGCTTATGTGGACGCTTGCACTGGGGTGCTTAGGAGAAAAAATGAAAAAGTATTTAT
>JAILCM010000066.1 GCA_024680155.1 Treponema sp. | reverse complement strand
CGGCAAAAAAAGTTCCTCAGATTTTTGTGCTGGACCCGACTTATAATATAGATAAAAAACGTGCAGTTGAACTTTTGCGCTTGATTGCAAAAAAAACTCCAGATACATTTTATTATTTTGAAGCCCGTGCAGAACTTGTTGACCGTGAACTTGCTCATGAATTTACACGTATTCCTTGTGCGCTGCAGATTGGTCTTCAAAGTGCAAATCCTGATGTTTTAAAACTTGTGAATCGTCCTTTTGATAAGAAGAAGTTTTTAAAAGGTATTTCAATTTTAAATGAAGAAGGAGTAACTTTTGGGCTTGATCTGATTTTCGGGCTTCCGGGAGAAACTTTTGGTTCTTTCCGTGATGGAATTGATTTTGCAATTTCTGTTTATCCGAACAATCTTGAAATTTTTTGTCTTTCGGTGCTTCCTGGAACAGATTTATTTGATCGTGCTAAAGCTCTGGGACTTGTGTGGCAGGACGAGCCACCTTATCACGTTATAAAAACAAAGGAATTTTCAACTGAAGATATTGAACGGGCACAAAAACTTTCTAAAGCCTGTACTTATTTTTATAATTCAGGCCGTGCAGTTCCGTGGTTTAATTCAGTTTGCAGGGTGCTGAAAATTAAGCCTTCAAAATTGTTTGAACTTTTTTACCAGTCCTACAAAAATGAATGCGAAAATTCAACTTCAAACTGCGGGCACGAAAATCACGAACAGATTCAGAAAATTCAGCTGGAATTTTTACACAATCAGTTTGCTTCAAAAAATCTTATGCGATATTACGCCGCAACAGAAGATATTGTAAAATTGTACGGAGCAATCAGCCGCACAACCGATACACGAAAATCAGAAAATCTCACTTTAAATTACGATTCCGAATATGTAGCGTCGGATTATGCAAGCGACATCAAATATTTTACCGAAAATCTTCGCCCCAAAAAATGCCGGATACAAACTTTTGTAGACAAAAATGGCGACGTAGATTTCAGAAGCGTAATGTAGTTTACAACTTAATTACAACAAAACTTTTTGCTGGAATTGTTACTGAGACGTCAAAATCAATTGTTTCAACTTTGTAAGATACTTCTTCTGGGGCACGCAACTGGCAGGCTTCAAGATTGCTCATCAAATCTGGGGAAATTGCTTTGTTTCCGCCGTTTGTTGTACAGATTGCCTTTGTAACTTCAACTTTTTTTGCTTTTCCAGAAGCGGCAGTAAGTTTTGCAATTTCAGCGTTTTTCTTGCTAGAATTATCAGAATCATTAAGTTCAATTTTTATGTTCTGATCTTCATCACTTCCGTTTGCTATCTTTATTATAGTAGATTTTTTTGCATTTTCGGAATTTTCTGAATCATCATCTGTGACTGCCGAAATATAAAGCTTATTTTCGCGCAAAACTTTTTCCTGACCATCAAGCTGGAGAGCCCATTTTCCTGTATAATCAGAGAACATTTTTTGAACGTAATAACTTGGAGTAAGAACAACTTTATCAGCATCAAACCAAATCATATCTGGTGTCCACTGCGAATGCCCGATTCTATTAAAAAGCGGCGCATAAGAAGCAAGTTTTACAACATCACCATTGCGTTCCATTCCAGTCATCATAGCGGCTTCTGCAACTCCTCCATCAACTGAATTTGAAAGATTTGCATCATGAGCGGCATATTCACCGGCAAAAACATACATATCACGAGGATATTCATCATAGAAAGAAACATTATCATAAAGCCATTCTGGGGCAACGTAATAATGTTCATCAATTGCATATGCAACATTTTTGTTTGATTTGAACTGTTCGCGGTAAAAATTCCAAGCCTGAGTATGTTTTTCGTGATTTACAAAAGGTCCTGCAGTTCCAATACATTTAATCTGCGGATATTTTTCGTGAATTGCTTTTTCAAAAGCGAGGTAGCGTGGGGCAAGATCAACTTTTCGGCTTTCCCATTGCTCGTTTCCAATTCCAATCATATCCATATTAAACGGTTCCGGGTGGCCCATTTGAGCACGAATTTTTCCCCATTTACTTGTAGAAGGTCCGTTTGCAAATTCAATCAAATCAAGAGCATCTTGAACATACTGCTGGAAATCATCAGAATCAACTGGAACTGTCTGGTAAGAACGGAACTGGCACGCAACACCAATATTCAAAACAGGAAGAGGCTTACAAACTCGTTTTTCTGAAGACAAAAGTTCACAAAGAAGGAAATATTCATAAAAACCGATTCCATAACTTTGCATATAGTGGCAGTCTTGAGTTTCCCACGCAGTCATAACGTTTCCGCCCTGAACAGCCCACAAACTTGTATTGATTTTACGGTCTTTAAGTTGGCCGATTGTATTTTTCCACTGATAGCGCCGCATAAGACTTGTTCCTTCTACAATACATCCACCTGGAAAACGAATGAATGCCGGATGAAGGTTTGCAAGAGCTTCAAAAAGATCTTTTCGGAAAACGCCGGCAACTGCATCTTCTGGAATCATGGAAATAAGGTCAAATTCGATTGAGCCGGCCTTTGTAAGATGGATTTCAAAATCAGCCCCGGAAAT
>JAILCM010000062.1 GCA_024680155.1 Treponema sp. | reverse complement strand
ATGTAGAATTATATCGATGGGAAATTTTTCTTCTTTAATTTTTCTTGCAAGCTCGTAAGCCTGTTCGATTCCTTTTTGAGTGAGAGGAGTGTCGGTAACGCCCTGAACTTTTCCTTCAACATTCCACTGGGATTCTCCGTGACGGGTGATGTAAATCATTTTATTCATATCTGATTTTACCTTTTGGAATATTTTTGGGCAAGCCGACTGTACAGCCGATGTGCAACCGACTGAACAAAAATCAAAAATTCTGCTAATATAAGGACATGGAACTTGCAGAAAAAATCTATGCTGCGGTGCGACTAATTCCTCGCGGAAAAGTTGCAACTTATTCTCAGATTGCAGCTCTTGTGGGAAATTGTAATCTCCGCCGCTACGTGGGAAATGCTTTGCACAAAAATCCCAGCAATTCAGTTACGCCTTGCCACCGTGTTGTAAATGCTAAGGGCTTTTGTTCCGGGAGTTTTGCTTTTGGAGGTCCCGAAGTTCAACAAGAAAAACTTGAAGCAGAGGGAGTTTTATTTGTTGATGGCCACGTTGATATGGAACGCTTTGAAATTACCCAGGATGATTTTGAAATGATGAGAGCGGGGCTTGTTTAAAATATTCTTATGATGGAAAAAGCTGATTAACAAAATATAATTCATCAAATTCCGGCGTAACCAGATAGTCAATCTTTAATTTTATTCACCAAGAAGTCCTGCAACATAATAAAGAACAGCACATTCATTTTCCTGCCAGATTCTAAGGCTACGCTTTACAGCACAAACAAGGTAACCTGAAACATTTTCTGCTTTTCGAATACGAACTATTAAAACAGTTTCAAAACCGTTTTTAATTAAAGTTTTGTAGAATACTGGAGAAACCGTCTTTACTTTATCCAGCGTATTTTCAGAAAAAAGATCTTCTGTCATTAGCTTTGAAATATCACAAGCATCGCCGCTAAATTCAGAATCCATTACTGCCTTTAATTTACCATCACTACAAACATAGTAAATATCACGAACTTTTAAAATTTCCGAAAAAACAGGCATTGCAGCTTTTAGTTTATTTTCAAAACCCTTTGCCTCTTCCAGTATTGTCTTTAACTGATGAATGTAAGTGTAAATTCCCCGGCGGGCAATTTTTGTAACTTCAAGATTCTTATGTTTTTCTGCCTGATAAACGGTAAAGCAGTTACGGCCTTTGTTTTTACCATAGTAAAGCATTTTATCTATGAGCATAAATAAATCCGAATAATTGTCGGCATCTTCCGGAAAACTGGCTGCTCCTACAGTTCCAGTAATAAATGAACCACCATTTCCAAAATCCATTGTAAAACGAAGTGCCAGCGAATTTGCATAGAGTTTTTCAAAAAAAGTGATTTTTTCATCTATTTTGATATGCTTTAAATCTATCAACAAAAGTTCGTCGCCGCCAAATCTTCCAACAATTCCAAAGCCTTCAACAAATTCTGCAAGCCGTTTTGAAACTGTTGTTAAAACCTTATCGCCTGCTGAATGACCAAGGGTATCATTAATATATTTAAAGTTATCAAGGTCAATCATTGCAAAAGTAAAAGGACAATTTTCTGCAATTAAAGAACGGACAAACCTTACTGAATATGCACGTGAAATAACGCCGGTAAGCGGGTCTAGAATTTCGTTAAGGCTTACTTTATCTACCAGTTTGTCAAAAAAACTATATTTTCTAAGCTTTTCGATTGTGTAAATTGTCTGATAATGATCTAGACCATTTTTTAATCGCACAACATCGGTAATATCTGTAAAACTTCCAACAAGCCCAACAATTTCGCCGTTATCATATAATGGACGCTTGGAAGCAACAATGTCCCGTTCTTCTCCACGAATAAAACATTTGCCCTGAACTTTATAAGTGCATTTGCCCGCAAGTACTGCAAGCTCATCCTGCTTAAAAGGTTCAGGATCAGAGTGCCAACCCATGTCTTCATCATTTTTACCAATTAAAATATCAGCGGATTCAAAACCATAAAAGTCGAGAAAGGCTTGATTTACTCCAACAAAGCGTCTGTCCTTGTCTTTCCAGAAAACACAATCTTGTGATGTATTGATAATGCTGTTAAACAATTCAACAGTCATTTCCATATAAATTCATACCGCCGCAAAATAAAGAATGTAATTATAGTTTTAAATAGTATTATAATTTTATAGCACTCTTTTGGTTTTCTCAACTAATTTAAATTAATTTCAAAATTTTTAAACCGATTAAAGCAATTCAATCTTTTTCACATACTCAGCAATATTCCCTGCAGTTTCTTCCGGAGTCTGTCCAGTGTTATCTATAAACTTCTGAAACTTGCCGCGATTCTTTTTAAACCAGGCTGCATAGTCAATCTGACTTTGGATAAACTCGTCGCTTCCACAGTTACGCTCGGCCGGGCGGGCTTTCAGGCGTTTTCTGATTTCTTCATCGGAACAGACCATGGCAATAAAATGCGTATCTGTTATTTCTGAAGATAGCTCCACCTTCTCGTAAAAATTTATCGGATTCATCCCAGCCGATACCAGCAGAAGATTTTTGTCACCAGCAATTTCAAGAGCGCGTTTTAAGTTATCGGTGTAATATTGATCTTCGCGTTCCGTGTCCTTGTAATCAAGCCATGAAATATCAATATCGTCAGAATCCAGAGTTGCGTAGTCTGGAAGAAGCCCCTTGCTTTTGAAAATCTGATTCACTGTAGATTTTCCGGTGCCGCATGGGGCGCATAAAATTATTAAGTGTTTCATTTTTTATCTCTTTACGCTCGTGCACTGCGTTGTGATTTTAGAATAAAGGATTTACAGAAATTTGTATATCTTTTATTGCACAGACGACAGGTATGACACTCGAAAGCCCCTTTATTTTCTGTTATATTAAAACCATGGAATTCCGAAAAATCTTTGACACAATCCCCGAACAGTTTGATAAGTTTCGTCCCCGCTACAGTCAGGAGCTTTTTGACAGTCTGATTGCTTATGCAAAAATTGGCCCAGGTAAAAAAGTGCTGGAAATAGGACCAGGAACCGGCCAGGCAACCGAGCCAATTTTAAACACAGGCTGCGACTACAATGCAATTGAGCTTGGCGAACATCTTTATGCAAAGATGAAGGAAAAATACGGCGACCGTCCAAACTTTAATATTGTAAATGACGATTTTATCACGCATGATTTTTCTGACATGCTGGGAACAGGCGGCCCTAACAGCACCGGCAGTGTCGGCAATACCAGCAGCACCGACAGCCCCCACAAGTTCGACCTCATCTATTCCGCCGCGACAATTCAGTGGATTCCCGAGGACATTGCTTTTTCAAAAACCTACGACCTTCTTGCCCCCGGCGGCACCCTTGCAATGCTTCTTACAAAATCAGAATATAAAAGCACAAACCCGGCCCTTCATGATGACATTCAAAAAATCTATGATACCTACTTTAAGCCGGAAACTCCATATACGCATGGCAGCTTCCATTACCAGAATGCTACAAACTACGGCTATGTAGATTTTGAAGAACGCGACTTTTACGGCAAACGCGAAATGACTGCAGATGAATACGTTGCCTTTAGCGGTACCCACTGCGACCACATGGTAATTGCTGAGCCCTACAAGACTAAGTTTTTTGAAGGCATCCGCAACGCTGTGTTAGCCCACGGTAACAAAATTATTTTTAATGACACTTATGTTATGTATCTGGCAAAAAAGCCTTCTTAATTATCTTTCATCATTTACAATGTGAAGCACACCCTTGTTTTCTAAAATCTCTTTTATGCGGGTTCGCAAAAACTCTGGTCTTACATCAGTTTCCGGCAGCTTGTCCAGGGGAATCCAGTGAACCGTCTCTTTTGCATTATCCCAACCAATGCTCGTACACTTTGCATCCTTTTT
>JAILCM010000005.1 GCA_024680155.1 Treponema sp. | reverse complement strand
TTCTTTTTTTAGATTTTTAGTTCGTAATTCTGATGACTTTTTAAATCTGCCATATTATACTTACAAACAAATGATTTCACATCCCATTCCGCCCGTTTGGAATTCTGATAGCCGAATATTAATTTTAGGAACAATGCCCTCACCAACAAGCCGCGAATCAGGATTTTTCTACATGCACCCACAGAATAGATTTTGGACTGTGATGGAAGAAATTTTCGGTGAAAAGTTTGAATATAAAAATAATGGAATGAAAGCGGATGTCGCAGAAAGAAAATCAAAAGCACAAAAATTGCCCGCGACTCCCGACCTGCCTGCCGCTATTACCACCCACACTGCAAAAAATATCTCTGCCGCTATTGCCGAACGCCGCGAATTTTTATTGCGACATAATCTTGCAATTTGGGATGTACTTGCTTCGTGCGAAATTACGGGGGCCGCTAATTCTACAATAAAAAACGCAGTTCCAAACAATTTTACAGAGATTTTGGAGGGAAGCAAAATTCAGCAAGTTTTTTGTACCGGAAAGACTGCTTTTAATTTGTGGAAAAAACATTGTGCCAAAGTTTATGAAGAACGTTACAACCTCACCGTACACTGCCTGCCAAGTACAAGCCCGGCAAATGCACAGTGGAGATTGGAAAAACTGATGGGAGAATATAGAAACATTTCTCAAGCATATTTTTCCATGCAATAAATCCCTTCAAAAAAAATTATTTATCAATTTCCGAAAATTCCGACTGAAATCCTATTTTATGCTCAGTTTCCGGTTCTTCAATCAAATTATTTAAAACCTGTATAATTTGATTGATTTTTTCGTCTTGCTCAGAGAACTTTTTATCACAATAATCTATGTGGAGTAAAAGAAGCCTTCTTATTTCAGCAAGTTCTGCTTTATCATCTGTTTTCACAATCTGTGAACTAACATAATGACGAAGTTTTACGAAGGCATCCATAATTCGAATACTTACCTGAATTGCCGTAGGACTATGAAGAACTGCGGAAAGCATTGCAACTCCTTGCTCAGTGAAGACATAAGGTAAATACTTTGAATGTTTTCCACGATGACCTTCTTCATCATTCTTTAAGGTCGCAAATTGCGACCTTAAAGATTCTTCATCGACTTTTGAGTTCTCAAATTGCGGCTTCAAAAAAGCATACTCTTCAGCAGTAAGCTGAAACCTAAACTCTTCTGGAAAGCGTTCTATATTTCTCTTAACGGCTTCTGTGATACGTTTCGTCTCAACCCCATACAACTCTGCCAAATCACGATCAATCATAACCTGTTTACCGCGGATGAGAAAAATTTTACTTTCAAGTAAAACTGGTGTTATTTCATTTTCCATACAAAAATAATACTATGCTCGTAAGAAAAAAACATTAAACTCATAGTTTAATTAACTATATTAAACTCTAAACGAAAGGATATGATTTGAAAGGAGTTAAATCTATATAACATAAAGATTTAACTAAAGTTGATTATACTTAAATGATAGTTTGAAGAATGAATTTTGTCAATAAAAGTGTTTGTACATATGTTTACACGTTTTGGACGCAAAAAAAACAAAGGGAGCTTTTGCACTCCCTTTGTTTCCATTTATTGTTCAAGCACAGAATTCATTTTTCCGTACTGTTCCATAATGTTATCCAATCCCGACGCAAAAGGAGAGGAATATACCTGCAACAGGCTTTCAAGTGCAAGTTTTATTACTGCGTCATTTCCTGATTCAAGAGCTTTGTTGATTAAGTCAAAATAGCCATCATAAAGCTTATTTCTTTCTCCATATCGCTTAGTCAAATATTCAACCATCAAATCTCTTTTTTCCTGGAGCATTGTACAAAGCGTATCTCTTCTTGCCCTTATCAGTTCTCGTTCTGTAGTTCCTTGATTTAAAATCTGAATACAGGTTGATATACCTTCTAACACTGGGGTTAAAATCATAGAATCTAATCGTCCTGTTGGATTTGGCATTACAACTGATGTAAGTGTTTTCATTATAAATCCTCCGTTGTGAAGCTGTTTGTTTCTAAAACATTTTTTAGTGCTGTTGCAAACATAACGATTTGGTCAAAATTCCTATGTTCGTTTTTATCGGGATGGAGATTTTCAATTGAATGTTCTCCATTTAATTGAAGCAGACAATAAGACAATTTTTCTGAAAGATAATTAAATAGACTTATTCCTTCTTCAATCTGTTTACGAAGAATTTTATAGTCTAGGATTTTATCTTCAATTGTCTCACACATCAAATCAACATTCTCTGCGAATTGTTCTGCTCTTAAAAGATTATTTGTTCCATATGAGGTGATTGCCTGCATAGATTCATTTAGAATTCCAGAATTGATTCTTTTTTTTATTCCGTTGAATTCATCAAATTTCTTTTCAGCCAATCTTGCCTCATTCTTTAGTTTTGAGCATTCAGCTTCAAATTTTTCTTCAGAAAATCCTATAATGTCGTTTGTTTGTTTTGCATCAATTGCACCTTTTACGGCTGCTCCAACTCCAACCGCAGCAGTAACCCCTAAGGCAACTTCTCCGGCACTTATAGCTGTTGCCGCTGCTCCTGCAATTATTGGTAATAAAAAGAACATACTCCAAATCCTCCTTTAGTTTTTTTCATGCTACATCCTCCATATCAAAGTTTGTCTCCGGCAGGTCTCCGCAATCTTCACAAAGACATTCTCCGTCCTTGTAATATATATGCTCCCAAAAGCCCATTCCTGATTCCGTAGAACGGATTTCAACTTCAAGGTTCAGTTCTTTGGTTGCCAGTCGAAGACAAGTCAGTTTTTGCTCTGAGTCATCGTTGTAATATGTATAATCTCCCTCACACATACACGAATAAACGCTCCAAGCACAATCTCCGAAAATCTTTGCTGTCTTTATTCCCTCAGCAGATACTGATTCATTGTCAATTTCTGCGGTGAAGATTCTTGCAAAATATTTTGGTGAATTATCATAGTCCGTAAGATAGCGGTAAAATGTATCAACATCATCAGGCTTCCCTCGAACCAACATGTCAAAGTCACAGATATTTGCCATCGTTTTTCCTTGTAAAAATAAAATCCGTCCTGCATTAAACAAGACGGATTCGCAAGATTTCATGCAGCCGGAGGCAAGTCAGCTTCGCCAGGAAGTCTCTTTGCAACCTCTGCAAATGGATTGTCTTCTATTTTTACACGGCTGAACGGCTTTCCGTCACCTTTGACCGATGTAAAAAGTCCTGTTTTAGAATCGCGTTTGACCCACTTTCCGATTTTCGGATTGTAAATCTGCGTCCTGTCCTTGAAGTCTTCCGTTTTAAACGGAAGCACATTCGGCTTTGTGGATTTTGCCGCGGTCTTTGTAGAAAAGATTTTCATTTCCTTTTCCTCCTTTTGTGTCTTTTCCTTAAGTTCCTCGATGAATTTGTAGACCTTTTCAGTCCATTCCACCGCCTCAATTACCTTCCAGGCTACATGACCTTTTCCAGCCCAGCCCTGAATGTAAGCCTTTGTGTTCTGCAAATCGATTTCCACTCCATAGAGTGAACCTAAAAATGCAGACGACAGTTCCGCACATATTTCTTCAAAGCCATATTCGAGCGTTATTTTTTCTTTCCGCTTGATTTCAGCGATGATTCCATGCGAAAGCTCGTGAAGGAATACCTGCTTATCGGTGCAGTTCATACGGATTACACGCTCAAACGGAGAAAAACTTCCTTCCGCCGTTCCGCATAAATCCGCCTTCACCTTAATTCCGAGTTTCTGTGCAACATCAATAAGAGGAAGCTCGTCCGTTTTCAGTTCCTTCATCCGCGTCTGATACGGCAGTTCCTTACCCTCTGTATCTTCGATTCGGAATTCATTTATCAGTGTGAATCCTGAAAGAACACGCTTCTCTTCATTCGTCGCATCGTCCTTCTCAGTCTTGAAAAGCGGTGCAACTATTTGAAACGAATGACTTCCTTTTTTCGGAAATCTCCCGGCTTCCTTCCAGGCGTTGAAAGTCCGTGCATCGCGCGTTCCGTTGAAGAAGGCAATCATCTGATTGCAACGGCTCCATTTCTGCATTGGAACAGAGCCATCATCAAAACGCTGCACCTTGTCACGAATATACGCAACTGCCCCGCCGGAAATCACCTCACGAACCAAGCCATCTAATATTCCTCGTACAACCTCAGATCTTGAAAGTCTTTTGTTTTCCATAATCAACTCCTAAGCCGCAAGCGGAACGAAAACTGCAAACTGATTCTTGTCTTCGCTATTCTCAAGCATTACAAGCTTCCTTTTTCCATTCTGTGTAAAAATCTTCCATTCAGCATTAGACAGGTCTTTGAGAAATCCAATATTCACATTGAAGCCAGTATCAAACAAAAATGAGCAGTACGCAGAAGAAAACTTCTCATCACGTTCAGACTTCGTTCCGTTTCCTAAGGTTTTAAGATTCAAGGTTCCTTTTAGTTTTACATTTTCAGGAATAATACATTTCCATGAAGGGAAAACAATGTCAGATGGATTTTGAAAAACAATGCTGTTGTCTTTTATTTCAGGCTGATAATTGCCTGCCGGAATACGTGCATTGATATTTGCAGCATGAAGTCTTTTTCCATCTGTACAAACAATTCGAGAGCCTGTTCGTGTATTTTCGATATGCATGTATCGAGTGAAAAGAACATTTTGTTTTCCTCCCATAGCTTTCATACAGAAGAGAAGTTTTTCGAAATCTTTGTAATTTTGATTTCGCGTAAAAATGATTTGTTTTTCTTTCATATTTTTCTCCACAAATTAAAAAGCCCTGGTGTTTCCACCAGAGCTATAAAGTTCTCTGCATTTACGCAGCCATTTTTGAAAGTCTTGAATCAAGCTCTTCTCGAACGACTTTTTCAAGTTCCAGAAGTTCATCAACACCTTCTTTATTAAGCCTTGTATTTGCCACAATTCCACGGATTTTTGTAATTTCTTCTTCTGTAAAAGATTTCTGTCCGCCATCTTCGTGGTTCATAACATCGCCGATTCTGGATATAACGGTATTTCCCAGTTCCTTGAGATTTGCTTCATCTGTTGTTGGTTTTCCAGTTTTTCCTTTTGATGAAGAATGTATCTTAGGTAAAGTATCATCCGTTTGAACAGCTGAATCCTTATCGTTTTCTGGAAAAGAAATTTTACCTTTCGGCAATGCCCATTCAGGAAGCGCAGGCGGATTCCATTTAAACCACTTATCAGTTTTTGTCTTTCCTGAATATTTACCGTTTTCGCAGACAGTTATCCAGCCTTCTTCTAAGTCATAAAGATAACGACCGATTCCAAACTGAACGGCAGCACGTTTTATAGCTCCTGAGATTCCGCCTTTCACAGACTCAATATCCGTAGCATCAGCTCCGTCAGTTCTTGAAATCCATTCAACGCTTCTATCCTCATGCGTAACTCGAATGGAAAGTGTACAGAGATAAGCGTTTCCGTCTTTCCTTATTTCGCTTCTCCAGCCATCTGCGCCACATACTTTATCAAGACGTTCCTGAACGGCTCTTGAAGTTATGTATGCAAGGCATTTTCCCCAGATACGGCCGTCTTTTGATTCACCGCACTGCTGAAGCCGCCATTCAATATCTTCCAAACTGAAAGGTTCTTTTAATTTGCTTAAATCCATATCCTTTTTCTCCTTATGATTAAGCTGCTTTTTCCACATCATCAGAGATATCATCACTGATGAGATTTTCCATGCAATAGTTACAGAATTTTGAGCAAAGGCAGTAGTTCTTGCATTTCATTGATTCGCCTTTACGAACTTCAAGATAATGACCTTTTCCAAGTTCCGCGATTTTTTCTTCTGCCTCTTTCTGAGTATCAAAGAGTTTCACCGCAGATTTTCGACCATCCTTTTTTACAGCATACACATCTTTTTTCTGCCAGCGTTCTTCTGCGGTACATTCAGGAATCATGTTATCCACGCTTGATGAGAAAAGTTCATACTGAAAGACTTTCTTTCTGATAAAACTTTCAATTTCTTCAAGAGCTTCTTTTGTAACATCGAATTCATAAACATACACAGGCGACTGCGGATAAGTATGGTCACGTTCTGCTTCAGTCTTGGAATGATCTTTTAACAAGGCAATGAAGCGACATTTCTTTGCAGGCAATCCATTTTTCTGCAATAACCATGCATAGATAAGCCCCTGCATACGCCACTCAGGAAAGCCATACGCTTTACCATCAATACCTTTTTGCCAGCTTGCTTTGATTTTATAAACTGAAGTATTTTTGTAATCGCAGATAGTACCAGTGGACATATTATAGTTATCAATGCGACCTGTAACGGTAATATCTGCAACAGGTTGTTTTACTTCAATTTCTGTAAAATCATTTTCTCCTTCTGTTTCTAAAAGTGCATGGACTGCGGTTCCAAACACAGCCCATATGCGCTCAGAAACGTCATCTTCAAGCTCATTCCAGTGTCGTTGAGTGAGGATTACCTGCTTAGTTCCTTGAATCAGCGTTGTAGCAGAGATTTCACCAGGTTTATTATGAGGCTCTGGCGATACTGCCTTAACAAGTCCGTAAGGTAAATTAAGTTTGTTTGTAATTTTCATAATTCCCCCTTAGAAAATGTCAAAGCCGGCTGCTTTAGCTAAGGCAACTTCAGCATCTTCTGTTTTCTGCGTACCGAATAGTTCTGATTTATTGTACTTGGAAGTTTTACTTGATTGAGAGTTTCCTGTTGAAGTCTGTTTATCATTTTCTGAATTATCACCTTTTTCTAATTCAGAAGAATTCTTCATAAACTCTACATGCTCTGCAACAATCAAAACTTTACTCTGAGTTCTCCCTTCAGTATCCTTCCATCTGTCCTGTTTCAGTCTGCCTACAACACGACAGCAAATTCCTTTTGTTGCCTTCTTTTCAACAGTTTCAGCAAGAGTTCCCCATACATTCACATCAAAGTAAGAAACTTCCTGTTCAAAAGTACCATCAGATTTCTTGTAGTAGCGATTTACAGCCATACTGAATGTTGCAAGTTTTGAATGGTTCGCTGTTTCTTTGATTTCAGGAATACGAACAAGGTTTCCTTCAATAATTAATGAATTGATTTGATTCATAAACTAATCCTCCTAAGATAGTTTCTTAGAGGATAATATCTATGCAAAAACAGCTTTTGTTCCATTTAATGCCACTTTAAATATAGCCCGCCAAGATAAGCCTTTTTAACAATTCCCCATTATCTTATAACCATGAACAGAATTGAAATCAAACCGATGCCCGGTGACGTACTTTCCGTAAACCGAGGCATTTACAAGCATTACGGCGTTTACGTTGGTAATGACACTGTGGTTCATTTTTCAGGAGGAGAAGGATTTGAGCTTTCTGCAAAGCGTGCCTGCATCAGAAAGACAAGTCTCGAA
>JAILCM010000046.1 GCA_024680155.1 Treponema sp. | reverse complement strand
TAATTTCCGGAAAAGATGCTCTCAAAATTCTTACTCAGCCTGATAACGTAAAACTTTTGGAAGAAGGAAAAGTTGTAATTCTTTTGGATAAGCCGAATCTTATTTATAAAGTTGCAGTTCCAGAAAAGACAAAATCATATTATGTAAAATACGAAGCTGTAAAACAATATTTTTACGAAAACAAAATTCCGGTTGAAGTCAGCGATACAATTGAAGGTTTGCGTTTTTCTATCCAGCTCAATTTTTACCCTGATTCGGAAAAACTTCTTCCTGGCGAAACTGAACGTTTACAGGCAATTGCAACGGAACTTCAGGATTTGATGAAAGAAGACGGATACACAATTCTGGTGGAAGGTCACACCGCGGATGTAGGAAAGCCGGTTGGTCAGTTAAATCTTTCTATTGAACGAACAATTACAGTAATGAATGTTTTAGTTGATGAAGGTTTGGACAAGAGTCTGTTTACGTACAAAGGTTATGGCGGAACAATGCCAATCAGTACTAATGCAACCGAAGAAGGAAGAGCTCAAAACCGCCGCGTAGACATCACCGCCCGCCCAAGAGCAACATATATACAGAAGTTTTAGTCTTTGATTACTTGCAATTTCTTGGATTGGTATTCGGGAAGAAATTTCTTTTTCCCGCCAGTTTCAAAAGTGACTTCTATCACAACTTCCGAATCGCCGAGAGCACACTTTGTTACAACGCCGTAGCCGTAATCATCGTGGTAGAGTTTTGTACCCTTGCGGAATTTTTCAAGAAGCTCGGATTTTTGGGAACTTAAATCTAGGTCGCTAGTACTTCCAAAATTATTGCCAAAACCGCCCGCACCCGTACTTTCAAATCCGCCGCCCACACTCGAGCCGCCAAAACTACCCGCCCCAACCGAACCTCGTTTTGCTCCAAAATCCGACGGAATCTGTTTTCCAAATGCTGGACCTTCGTAAGTACGCCTGTTAAATCCAAAAGGAACATTTCCGATTGTCGTAAAAGCACCGGCGGCATCTTTTAAGAATGGACTTGGACGCATATACTGCCAGCTTCCGTACAAACAACGCTTTGCCGTAGAAGTGATGTACAATTCATCTTTTGCCCGGGTAATTCCTACATAAAAAAGACGGCGTTCTTCTTCAAGCTCGGCTCCAGTTTTATCCATTCGCGGGAACACCCCTTCTTCCAAACCTGTAATCATTACCCGGTTATATTCAAGACCTTTGGTATTATGAAGCGTAATCAAAGTAACCGCATCATCATCTTTATGTTCATTTTCAAAATCAAGCGTACGGTCAAGATTGATTGCATCCAGAAATTCCACAAGGCCGTCAACTGAACACTCATAAGGTACAGCACTGTTTACAAGTTCCTGCAAGTTTTGTACGCGCTGGGTTCCTTCAATTTCATCACTCGCATTGTGATATTCTTCCAACCCGGTATCCTGAATTACACGTTCTATAAATTCCGAAAGATTTTTTTCTTTGTCAAAACAACCCGAAAGAGTATTAAAAATGCGGACAAAATCTTCTGCCCCTGCCCTGGCCTTTTTTGAAAGTTCAGGTGCTTTTTTTTCAGTTGCTTCAATCAAATTTGAATAAACCGGACGAGAACTGTTTTCCAAAACTAAAGAACTTACTGCCGATTCCAAAATTGAATCCTGAGTTTTTTCGCCGATACCACGCGTAGGCTTATTTACAACACGCCGGAACGAAATTTCATCACGAGGATTTGCGCACAAACTGATATAAGCAAGCGCATCTTTAATTTCTTCCCGCTCGTAGAATTTTAAAGAACCAACTACAACATAAGGAATTTTTCTGTGAATAAATTCTTTTTCAAAACCGAGTGACTGAGCATTTGTTCTGTAAAGCAGCGCCCAATCTGAATAACGTCCGCCTTTTTCAACAGAAGCTTTAATCAAATCCGCAGCAAACTTAGTTTCTTCGTTCTGGTCGCCCAAAAAAGCAAGAATCGGCTGATTTCCATCTCCACGTGCCGCAACAAGATTTTTATCAAGACGATTTTCGTTCTTTTTTACAACAAGATTTGCCGCATTCAAAATTCTTGAAGTTGAACGGTAATTAGTTTCCAGCCTGATTATTTGGGTTTCAGGAAATTTATCTGGAAATGTAAGAATATTTTGAACTTCAGCACCACGGAATTTATAAATTGACTGGTCATCATCACCAACGACGCAGACGTAAGTTCCAGAATTTTGATTTACACCCGAAAGTTCCTGCAAAAGCCTGTACTGCGCAATGTTCGAATCCTGATACTCATCAACCATGATAACTTTAAAACGATTGTGAATATAATCTGCAATTTGTGGATTTTGCTGCAGGATTTTTACCGGAAGCATGATAAGATCGCCAAAATCTGCATTTCCGGTCGCCTGTTTTCGTTTTTCGTAGGCAGAATAAATTTCGTTCAGGTCGAACTCGCTGCCTATTACAGAAAGGTCATCTTCGGGGAAGAGACAATAATCCTTTGCAAGCGAAATCTGATGTGCGGCAAGACGGACTTCTTTATTTGAAAGTGAAGGAACAGCTTTTTTTACAAGAGTTTCCATATCGGCATCGTCGTAAACCGTAAAAGAAGGTTCAAGACCGGCTTCTTCCGAATATTTCCTCAAAAACCACGAACCAAACGAGTGAAAAGTTCTTATTTGAGCAGAAGCGGCATCGGGATTCATAGAAACGGCACGTTCACGCATTTCGGTTGCAGCTTTTTTTGTAAATGTTACCGAAAGAATGGACCACGGCTCAATATTTTTTTCGCTGATTAAATACGCAATTTTTGTGGTGATTACGCGGGTTTTTCCGGAACCAGCACCTGCCAAAATTAAAAGAGGTGAACCTTCGTGTAAAACAGCCGCTTTTTGTTCTTCGTTTAAGGCAGAAATCCAATTTTGTAATTCTTCTGTCACGGGCTCCCCTTTTTAGCGCAAAAAAGTCAATGAATCTGTTTTTTTAAACTCTTTTACAAGACCTGTAAATCTTCCATCCAAATCTACGCCGGTAACTGCAAGAATCTGAACTTTTACAACATTTCCCGGAACCACCGCTCCAGATTCTTCTTTTGAATCTAAATCGTAGCGGATTACAACACAACCATCAACTTCCGGTGCCTGGAACCAGGTTCTGCCAATTGCAAGTCCTTCGCTGGAATCTTCCGAAATTTCCGCATTATTTTCTATAATTTCTTCAACCAAAACATCAAAGCTTTGACCAACAAAAGATTCAAGGCGTTTTGCAGTAAGTTCCTGCTGAGCATTTTCCAAAAGTTCCGCACGTTTTTGTGCAACTTTTTTTGGAACACGATTTTTCATTTTGTATGCAGGAGTATCTTCTTCACGACTGAACGGAAAACATCCCGACCAATCAGGTTTAATTGCCTGCTGGAATTTTTGTGTATTTTCTGCACATTCATCCGTTTCGCCCGGGAATCCTGTAAGAAAAGTTGTTCTAAGCATACAGCCCGGCAAACACTCACGAATTGTTTTTATAAGTTTAGTGTATTTTTCAAAAGAGCCGGTTCTGTTCATGGCACGAATAATTTTATCATCACCACTTTGGAACGGAATATCAAAATAACGCGCAAATCGTGAATCTTTTTGCATAACATCCAGAATATCTGTATTAAAATGGTCCGGATGAATATACAAAAGACGAACTAAAAACTCGCCTTCAAGTGCCGAAATTTTTGAAAGCAAAACTGCAAGCGGCGAAAGAGTACAAGCAGATTTTTCATTTTGAACACCAGATCGATTTACACCGCCCGACAAACAGAACTGTTCAGCTTCAGCGCGAATTTCACTGTCATCAACACCGGTTCCGTAAGCCGCTAAATCCTGCCCGATAAGATTAATTTCATAAACGCCAGAGGCAATCAGTTCTTTAATTTCGGCAATTACATTTTCCATTTTACGGCTTCTAAGTTCACCGCGAATCAAAGGAATTGCACAGAACGAACAGTGATTAGAACAACCTTCGGTAATTTTTACAAAAGCAGAACCTTTAAAATTGAACAAAACAGGACGGGCAGTTTCGCAAATGCCTTTCTGGTCGTAAGTCTGAACATCACGTTTTCCAGCCAGAACACTCTGCATAAAATCTGCAATCTTAGAC
>JAILCM010000041.1 GCA_024680155.1 Treponema sp. | reverse complement strand
CAGAAGCCTTTTCTACAAGAATCAGATTTGTACCCTCGGCATTTTCCTTCTTTCTTACTTCGTAATATTCACTGCCTTCTGAAACTTTCAGATTTGTAAGATTAGAGCAGCCCAAAAAGGCATCAGGAGCCATTGATTCGACACTTGTAGGAATAGTCAGCGATTTTAGAGAGGTACAATTTTTAAAAGCTTCATCACCAATATCAGTAATACCTTCCGGCAAAATTAAAGAAGAAAAATCTTTAGAAAAATCCCCGGAATACTGTATTGAATAATAAAAAACGCCTTCCGGAACATTCGTAACGCCCTTAAGTTCAGAAAGGTCAAGATTAACATTGTTATTCTTTAAGATGCCAGTATTCCATAAGGCAGCCCCAAGCTGGCATATTGTTGCAGATTCAGCATTATTATTGGGTCCCCGAATATAATCTGTTCCGGTTCCTGTAAGTTTTACAGTAATTTCTGCGCCCTGTCGGTTTTTAAGAATTTTCTTTAAATTTTCAGAAATATTTCCATTAGATGCTGTAACATCTTCTTCGTAATTTATTTTATTTTCTACTGTAATATCAAAACATTCCGAAATAATTGTTTGAGTGCTAAGCATTAAGTTTACAAAAATTCTATAGTTTCCAGAAACTTCAAGTGGATGAAGAGGATTAAGAGAAATTGTTGGTTTTGAATACGGACATTCCCCTTCTTCGCATTCTTCAGGCTCTTTTATCTGCATAGATGGAACAACCTCACAAAAAGGCTGTTCATCTCCTTGTGTAAAATTATTTACCTCATTAGAGCCATATAATAACAGCATATCAACCATTGGTAAAGGAAGTCCATCACCCTGTGCAGAAAGAGCATTTGCAAGTATTCCAGAAGAAACTAAATCTGTACCGTCGGCAAGCACAATATCAAAAGAAGCGGAACCACTGTTTAAGGTAAAAGGTTCATCAATTGTCATTGTAATTGTATAACCAATATTTTCATCATTAAAAATGATTGAGCCGGTTGTGGTGTCTTCAACTTCAGGAATAAATTTTGCGTAAACTACAAAATCTTTTAGATTATTATTATTCGCAAGTGCAGGAGCATCTATTATTTTTATTAAGGTGTCATCTTCAAACGTTGACGATGTATACCAGCCTTGGAAAATATAACCTTCGCGTTCAATACAATTTACATCTGGAAGATAGATTTTTGAATTAGGAGTAAAATAATTTACAAAGGCATCTTCTTTTCCAGAAACAATATTTACATCTTCATCGTAAACATATTCAATAAAATAATGTCTTGTATAATCGTTGAAAAGCGCTTTACTACCAACAGATTTATAACCATAAACCCAAAGCGGATAATAGAATCTATTCAAAAGATTATTTTTTTTGTCATATAATTCAACACAAATCTGGTAATGTCCGTTTGGAACTTCTTTTACTGCATAATTGGCAAAATAATATTTTACAAAACCTTCTTCCTCGTCTATTTCAGATTGAACTTCAAACTCTGTCATTTTAAAATCTTCAACTTCCGAAAGGTTTTCCAAATCATCACCTGTAAACAGCCCAATTTTTACAGAAGAAACTCTTGCTTCATAAGTTTCTCTATTCTGTTCTTCATCAGCAGGATTCCATGTAACTACAAAAGCAACATTCCCAGCTTCTGCAAATTTTGTTTCAAAGGTAAGTTCATTGTTTCCTGTCTGCAATTCAACTTCTTCCAGTTTACCAGACTGAACACATTCATAGTTATCCGCTTCATCTTTACAAAACAAATTTACATAAAAAGAATAAACATAGGCAGGATCAAACTCAAATTCAGCTTTTTCAAACAAGTTTATTGCATATTCTTCACCGTTAGGAATCAATCCGCCATTCTTATCATCAACATATGTTACGTCTGTATTAAAAACTACAATATTTTTGTCTTCTTCTTTTGAATCATCATAGACATAAGGAATTTCTTCGCCTTTTTCTACTGTATAAATGCTCAATTCTATTTTATCTATGGCTGTCGTAAGAAGTTTTACAGGATTAACAACTGTTGCACGTGCAGTTTTATCACTTGATGCAGAATCGCTGTTCAAAATAGTAGAAAAACTTACAATTGCCTTTTCGCTAGTTTTGTTATTTGGCTTTTCTGAAAAAGAGTTTCCACATGAAGCAAAGAATACTGCAATAGAAACAAACAATATAGGTAAAAGTTTTCTTTTCATGCTATGTTCTCCCATTAATTAGGATTTTCTATAATTATTGTTCTTTAGTAAACTGTCTTGAAAGAATACAAGTAAAGGTTGAACCATCTTCAAGCTCTGCTGAAACTTTACAAATCAGTGTATTAACGCCAGTATCAATTTCATCAGATTTTATTACTAAAGTTTTATCAGTATCTGATTCGACAGAAAGCTTGTAACCGCTCAAAAGCCATTCATAAGATTCAGATTTTGGTGATTTACCTGTTTTATCAAGAACAATTCCATCTGGAACTGTAAATGAATATGAGTCTGCACTAATTTCTGGTTCAGGTAATTCGCCGGAAGCAACAATTTGTGGAATATCCTCTTGTACAATTTCTATTGAAACTCCAGAGCCATTTGAAGAACCGTCATAAATAATTGTAACAGTACCTTCCAGCTGGTAAGATGTTTCGTCTTTTACTACAACACAAACAATCTGGAATACACCTGCTTTAGAAGATGTAGAAGAAATTGTTAAAGTATTTTGTGTTGATTTCTGTTTTGTGGCATCAAAATACCAGGTATAAGAATCAAAATTCTCTGGAGCGGTAAAGATTACGCTTGCATTTTCTTCGTCAACTTCTGCACTAAGGTTGTAATCATTTTCATCAATTGTAATTGATTCCATTTCCAACTTGAACTTTACGGCTGCATTTGCCCATTTTGCAATAAACACAACTTTTGGATATGTTGTATAAGCTGCAAATGCTGATTTGGAAATATCTACTTCAATTTCAACCGGTTCTTCTGGTTCTTCAGCATCTTCTTCTGAATAACAATATACATCCCAACCAGTAAGTTCATAGCCTTCTTTTGTAGGAGCTTCAAATTTTCCGTATTCAAAATCTGCACCAAAAAGTCCACTAGTCTGATAGAATGGTTCTTCATCTTCTTTTTCTTTGTAGAAAGAAAGTGACGAACGTAAACGGTTAAAGTAAACATCTACAACAGAAAGACTCTTTGCTTCAATTTTACCTAATTCAAAACCATATAATGATTCTGCATTTTCGTACATATAGTTAGGACACATTGTATTATCAACATGATTTTCTATACCCATTTTAAAGTCGTCGTCAGATTGAGTTGAACTTCTTACAAAATCAAAAGTTTCAACGTCTATGGTTCCGTAATCTCCTGCAACAAAATTTTCGTAGTTGTAGTTGACTGTAATCTTTTTTGTACCTTCACGAACTACGGAATTTAACTCAACAAAATCTTCAAGCTTTGTATAATACCCATTTACTGAAAAGATTTTTTGAACAGTTTTTATAAGATTTTTTCCCTGATTGCTGTTTTCAAGTTTTTCATCATAGAATTTTATAAGAATCTGATATTTTCCAACAGGAAGCTTTCTTGTAAAAGTATAGATTCTTTGAATAGTACCATTTTCGTCAGGATCAGAATCATAGAAACCTAAATCAAAATTTTCAAAAGATTCACCGTTTAGTACAACAGCTTCTCCAGTTGGCCATTTTGTGAGTGATGCTA
The DNA here is from genome assembly GCA_024680155.1 of Treponema sp. Taxonomy (GTDB): domain Bacteria; phylum Spirochaetota; class Spirochaetia; order Treponematales; family Treponemataceae; genus Treponema_D. Next base: position 19,212 of record JAILCM010000041.1, on the reverse strand, counting down.
AAGCAAATTCTTCGGCAAATTTTCCATCAGTATCAGAATTATTGTATAAATTAAGTACAAACTCACCAGATTCAGCATATTTTGCATTAAAAACAAGGTTATTTTGCCCAGCAACAAGCTCTTTGTTTTCAATTACAGCCGTCTGAACAGGATATTCATAAAATTCCCCTTTTTCATCAGTACTAATTATACTTTTTGCATTAAGGACTAAGCTAAAATTGTAAATTCCAGTCTTAAGTTCAAATTTTGCAGCCTTAAAAGCATCCAAAGTTTCCCATGTATCTTCAAAACCAAGTTCTTTTAAATCTACAACTTTTTTTACGCCTTCTTCATCGATTGACTCTACAGAAAGAACAACAGAAGAAATCTCATCTTCCCCGAATGGAGTTGCATTTGTAATAAGAGCACGAGAAGCAGCATCCTGGTTAAGATTTACATCAAAAGAAAAACTTGCTTTTTGTGTAAGTGTTTCTTTTTCTGGCACTTTTTCTTGTTCTTTATTGTCAAGAAGATTGTTACAAGAGCTTAATAAAAGTAATCCAGCTGAAATTAATCCAAAAAATAACTTTTTCATAACCACTACTCCTCCCCACTACTTTCTTGTGATAACTTCAGATTTAATTAAAGGAAGTTCAAAACAAACATCTGTATTACCATCAAAGTAATAAGCCGCACTTACACATACAATATATTCGTCACCAGTTTTTATTTGATCGAGCAAACAGTTTCTACTCCAGTCATTTTCATCAAGAACAGAAACAAAATCGTAATCTGTAAGTTTTGCAGGAATCTTATTATTTTCTGAATAATTAGTAGACATAATCCATTCACCACTAGGTTTAATTACACTAATAATAAGTTTGCTCTTTGTTGTTTCTACACCGTCAATATCTGCAAAAAGATTTGCTAAATCTGTGCCATCCTGTTCAAAAGTTACGCTAATTCCAACTGAACCGTCGTCTGCATTTGCAAGGTCTCTTGCACTAACAACTTGATCTGCATAAACATTAAACATAGCTTTTGTATTTTCTGTAAATGCAGATTTTTTAGAACCTGTATATCTAATAGAAGGAAGTTCAACCGGATTATACCAGTTCTCGTCTGCATCGCCGTATGCACCATTAAGACTGAATGTATAGTCTTCGCCATCACTTACAAAAGGCCAGCAGCCTGTCCATCCGTTCAAAGCTTTTTCGTATTCCATTCGCAATGAGAACTGAGATTCTTTTTCTACAAAGCCAACATTTTCAAATGCAATATCGGTTGTGAATCTATTAATGCGGAATTCAAGACCTTTATCTGTAGAAACAAAAGCGTATCGCTGTTCGTCTACGCGTGAAAGAGTTTCTTCTATTGAACCAGCATAAGCATTGTCGCCACATTCAGCAGAAACCGTAATCTGATGATCACCAACAGAAAGTAAATCTTTATAAACAATAAGAGTATCAGATTCTTCTGTCTGGAGAATTCCATCTACAACCCAGTAGAAACGTTCTGGAGTATCTGCATCTTCTGGAAGAGTTGCTTTTAGTTTCCAAGCACTATCATCATTTACCTCTGTTGAAGCAATTGTAATTTCGTCAATATTTTCGTCGCTGTCATCAAGATTTACTTCTGTGCCGGAAATCTCATTAGGAATTTTCTTCCACCAAGGTTTTACATACCAGTTTGTATTTTCTCCAGGATTAAGTTCTGTGTAGAATGCAGGGTCCCAACCAGAAACTTCTGGATCGTATCCAACATATTTTCCATCTGCATCAGTTTCTGCCCAACCTTCAAATTCATAAGTAACGCCATCAACAACCTTTGTTTTAGAAGATGGTGTTCTTAGTTTATAAGTTTCGCAATTATTTACAGTGTCGGTAACTATTCCATTATTATCAGAACGACCTTCTATTTTTGCACCGTCAAGAATGTAATTAACCTGATAATAAAAATTTAACTCGGTAGAATCAAAATAAATTACAGATTCAGTTTTGTAACCATTAATTTTTAAAAGTTCACTAAACGGTTTTTCGGTTAGAGTTTCTCCTTTTTGATTAAAAAGCCAATATTTTACAAAATATTTTCCAGCAGGTAAGTCTTTATAAGTAAATTCTGCTATTCTCAAACCTTCTTCTTCATCATCTTTTTCTATAGTTGTAAGAAATTCATAATCCTGTTCTTCGGCTGCATTTTCTAGAGGTAAAGCCGTTTTTCCATTACTTTCGTATGTGTAAAGTGCAGCTGCAATTTCATATATACTGTTTAAATGAGGATTTGCAATTTCCGAGTCATTTTTCCACTCAAAAGTAAGTTTAAGATCACCACTTTCTGCCCAAGAACAATTAAACTCAAGATTATTATCACCTGGTTTAAGCTCAACTTTTTGTAAAGAAGCAGTTTGTGTAAGATGTTCATTTGAAACATCAGTATTGGTATATAGTTTAAGGGTAAAATTATAAATACCAGGATCTAATTCAATTTTATCTTCATCATTCTGCATAATGATAATAGCATTATATTCTTCGGTAGCATTCCAAGTTTTTTCAGAAGGTTTAGCCGTTTCAGAATCAACGCAATATTCCAAAACAACTTGTGTTATATCTGACTGCCATAATTGATTTGGATTTAAAGTTCTGTACCCTACAGAAAATGAAACTCTAGCCTTATCAGTTTTTTCAGCTGAGTCTGTTTTTGGTGCAGAAATGCCCGAACAAGCTGTAAGTGCTAATAATAGTAAAACAGAACCTAATAATGCACTAATTTTTTTCATATTTTGCCCTCCTTTATCTTTCTAATCTGAAAGATAATTTATCTGAATAAGATTCACCATCAGAATCTATAACTTCTAGCATCATAAAATGTACGCCAGCACTCATTGAGTCTATATCAGTAATTACAAATTCATTTGTTGATGAAGTCTTTACAAGCTCATCATCCAAGAACCACTTATAAGTTGTAAAACCTTTTTTTGCAGTAAATTTTTTATTTCCATCATATTCAAGAGCAATTGTAGCTGAAACTTCGTCACTAGCTTGTTCTAAAATAGTTATCGAAAAAAATGTAGTAACAGGAAGCTGCTCATAGAACACAGAAACTTCATATTTTTCAAAATCTTCATTTGTAGCTTTGTATTCAAATCCGTCTGGAATCTTATGTTCGTCAATTTTTTCTTGAACAGAATTAGTCAAAAGCTCTTTTATTTCATCTTCAGTAGAATCTGCGGCATAAGTTACATTAACAGTTTCATTTTCTGATTCAAGCACTGTATTTCCAGCTGCATCTTTATAATAGTAAGTAATTGCAACAGAAACAGTAACTGGTGGAGTGTCTAATGCAATAAAGTTTACAGTCTGGTAAGCCTTGAATACAGTATAATCCGATTTTGAAAGGTCTGTTTCTTCGATTGAACCAAGTTCCTTTGCTTCGCCGTCAAAAGTTTGTGCTGTAATTTTCCATCCGCTGATTGAAGTGTCTGGAAAATCAACTTTTGTAAAATCTACTGAATCACCATAATTACCTGTAAGTGTTGAAATAACATTGCCTTCTGAATCGCAAATATTATATGTAACCTGGTAAATATTAATAGAATCAATTTCGATTGGAATTATTTGTGTAGTTTTGTAACCGTTGATTTTTACAAGTTCCATGCAAGCACCATTCATAAGCGGAAGCACATCATCATTGCGGTAAACATAATATTTTACAAAATAATTTCCAGCAGGAATTGATTCACCAGTAAATACTGCTGACTTTGTTGTTTTTGCAGATACAATTTCCAAATCAACAAGCTCATAACCTTCTACAGGCTCCTGTCCTTTACTTTCAAATGTAAACAAACCAGCCTTAATTCCATCAATTGAACTGAATTCTGGAGTTTCTCCATCATCTTCCCAAGTAAAAGTAAGTTCTAAATCGCCATCACTTGCCCATTTACATTCAAAATCAACAACATTTTTCCCACTAACAAGTTCAACTGATTTTTCTGCTGTTTGAACAAGATGTTTTTGAGAAAGATTTGTTGCAGCATATAATTCAAGTTCAAAAGTATAAGCACCAGGAGCAAATACTAAAGAATCTTCTTCCATTTTTTGCACTGCACTCTGATTTTTTTCTGAAACCCATGAATAATAAGTTCCATCTCCAGAAGAATCTTTTGCAGTAAGTTTTATTTCCGTAATATCATCCTCTACAAAATTATCAGCATTTATAGTTCTTGCAATCTGAACTACCGAAAAAGAAACATAAGCTTTATCTTCTGCAGTTCCAGCTTCGTACAAACCAGAACAAGCAGTAAGCCCCAATGAGAATAATACTAATGTAAATAACCACCCAATTTTTTTCATTTTTTTTTATCAATATTTTTAAATTTTTAATTTATAATTTCTAATGTTATATCTGCTGAATAAGACTCACCTTTTGAAGTAACTACAAGCAAAAGCTGATATCTTCCTGCTGTAATATCTTTTGGCATTGTAAGTTCATTGTCCTTAACGTACTCAGAATCTACCTGCTCTGAACCAATATACCATTCATATGAATCAAATCCTTCTGTAGCAATAAGTTTTCCATTTTCAGCATCAGAAGTAATTGTCAATTTTCCTGAAACATTATCTTCTTCTACAGAAAGAATATTTATTGTAAAGTTTACGTTTGAATTAGGAACAACTTCTGTACGGTCAAGGTAAACTGAAACAGAACCTTTTATTTTATATTCAGCAATACCACTTGCATCTGCTTTTGCATCTTTTACAGAATTAAACTTATAGCCTTCTGGAACGTCCTCTTTATCAAAATTTTCTGAAACTAATTTCAAAATTAAAGTAGGAAGTTCTTTAGGATTTTCTTTTACAAGAGTCATAAGTTCTGCTAATGGATAACTGATTTTGAGAGTTTCTGTTTTATCAGTTTTTTCGTAATCTTCTCCATCAAGTGTCTGCAAATAATAAGAAAGTTCAACTTCTACACTTGCTTTTGGAACTTCATTCCATACAGTTTTAAATACAACTTTTTCGTAAGCAGGATATTTTTCTATATCAACAGATTTCAAACTTTCTGCACTTACAGGCAGTCCTGATATCAAGTCATCTGCACTTACAGGAGTTTCATCATCTTTTGAAGCATAATATTCAATTGTCCAGCCTGCAAAAGTATAATCATCTTTTTCAAAATCTTCAGAAATATCATCAAAACTTACAGCAGAACGATAGAGACCACTAATTTCGCCAACTGTTTCGCCATCATTTACAAAATAGATAGTTGAAGTAATTAAATCACAATTAACTCTAGCTTCCATTTTATAAATATCTTTATTATTTTCTTTTTCAGTTGTAATTTCACCAAGTGTAATTTCGCCAAATACAAATCCAGCCGGCTTAGAATATGTAGTTTCAGCAGTTTCCAAAACCTTAGCTTTTACAAGTTCAGAAATTACTTCTTCTGACGAATCTGCCGCATAAGTTACTTTAGTATCTCCAGTAGTTGAAGCTTTCTTGTAACTACCTTCAGCATCATTTTGCTGAACGTAATATCTTATTTTTATAGAAAGTTCTACAGGAGGCAAAAGTATTACAACAAAGTTTACAGATTCATAAGCAAGGAACTGAACATAATCAGTATTTTCAAAATCGGAACCACTTATAGATTCAAGTTCTTTTTCTGCGCCGTCAAAAGTTTTAGCAGTAACTTTCCATCCGCCAATAACACCTTCCGGCAATTTTACATCTTTATAAGAAACATCTTCACCAAACAAACCAGAAACAGAACTTACAACGTTTCCTTCTTCATCACAAATATTGTAAGTAACAGTCTGACGTACATAGAAGAAATTAAAGTTCCATTCAGAATATTTTTCATCAAAGCGATCTGTGTTACCGGCATATACAAATCCATCTTCAGAAGCTTTTTTATATTCTTCTATTAAAGTTGCATATTTTTCTTTAAACTCGCTTTCTACAACAGTTCCAGAATCTTCTGAATCTTTTACAAGTTCAAAAATATCAGTCTGTTCTTCAAGACTAAGTTTGCTGTTATAAACTGTGCCAGTTTTCTGGATGTAAGAACGAACGTTATATTTAAACTCGATTTCCGGAATAATTTCCTGATCCTTATCAAAATAAAGCTTAACTGTATTTGATTTTCCAAAAACTAAATCTTCAACTTCAGGGAATTCAGCTTTATCAAGATTTAATGTATAGCCTTCAACAAAAGCAGCAGAAATAATCTTTTTATACAATTCAGCGTAAGAATCAGCATTAAAATCTTCTGCTACAGATAATTTTTCTGTAAATGTACGCTCTTCATCAATTTTATATTCACCAGATTCAAATTCTGTTTCAAGATAAACTTCTACGGTATATTCAACATCTTCTCTAGGAACCAATTTTAATGTAAGTGGCAAATCATTTGGTCCTTCTTCAATTGTAATATCATCAGAAGTTCCTTTATATAAATCCCAAGTAAAGAATTCTGAATTATCAGAAATGCGTTTAACTGTATAAGAAATTTTGGCTTCGGCATACAAAGTTGAGCCAACTGGAATATCTGGGAACTCTGCTACAATAATTGGAGTTTTATCATCATCTTCTTCTTTAAGTTTATCCCAGTCATCTTTTTTATACTCTTTGATTCCTGTTTTTTCATATCCACCAAACAGAGAAACTTCAAATGTATAGGTAGTTTCAAAATCAGAACCCAAAACATCCAAATCACTTTTATTAATTAAAGATTCAGACTGCTGGATTGCAGAACGCATAACATCTTTTGAAATTGCAAATGTTGCCGAACCAGTTTGTTTTGAGAACACTGAACAAGAAGCAAACAAAACCAGCAAAAGAGCAACCGACAGAAAATAAACTTCTTTAAAGCAACGTTTTTTCATAACGCCCTCCTTACAATAAATCATATTATTTTACATTAGTATTCAATATTATGCAATTTAATGTTATACTTTATGTAGATTTTTTTAGTTTTAATAAGGAGAACATAATATGAAAAAGTCTATCTTAGGAATTGCATGTGCTGCATTGGCATTTGCGTTTGTAAGCTGCGGGGGCGAAAAAGAACCTGTAGTTAAAATTGGTGTTTATGAACCTGCTTCTGGTGATAACGGTGCTGGTGGTAAACAGGAAACTCTTGGAATTCAGTACGCTAATTCTATTACTCCAACTGTTGAAATTGGCGGAAAAACCTACAAAGTTCAGCTCGAAATTGTTGATAACGAATCTTCTAACGATAAGGCTGTAACAGCTGCTTCTGAACTTGTTAGTAAGGGCGTTTCTGTAGTTCTTGGTTCTTACGGTTCTGGTGTTTCTATTGCCGCTAGTGATACATTTGCTGCTGCTGATGTTCCTGCAATCGGTGTAACTTGTACAAACCCTCAGGTAACTTTGGGCAACGACCACTACTTTAGAATCTGCTTCCTTGATCCATTCCAGGGTTCTGTTCACGCTAACCTTGCAAAAGAAAAGTTTGGTGCAAAAAAAGCTTATGCTCTTGCAAAACTTGGTGATGACTATTCTGTAGGTCTTTGCAACTACTTTATTGAAGGCTGTAAAAAACTTGGAATTGATGTTGTATTTGAAACATTCCCAGACGGAACTTCTGACTTTGCAGCTTACGTTGCAAATGCTAAAAATAACGGTGCTGATGTAGTATTCTCTCCAGTTTCTATTGAAGCTGCTGCCCTTATTATTGAACAGGCTAACACACAGGGATTAACAATTCCTATTCTTGCCGGTGATACATGGGACTCTAACGTTGTTCTTGCTGCTGCAAAAGGTACAAAAGTAAGCGTTTATGTAACAACCTTCTTCGTAGAAGGAAGTTCTGACGCTAACGTAATCAGCTTTGTAGAAGGATTCCGCAATTACTTGAACACAAACTCTACTGCTAAAACAAATAACGGTGGAGATGATGAAATTGCTGCCGTTTCTGCAATGGGATTCGACGCTTACTACACTGCTTTGGAAGCACTTAAGGCTGCTGGAAGTACAAAATCTACTGACGTAAAAGCAGTTCTTCCATCAGTTAAATACAATGGTGTTTCTGGTGCAATCTCATTCGACAAAAATGGTGATGCTGAACGTGATGTTGCTTACATTAAAAAGGTTAACAACACTACTGGTAAGTGGGACTTTATTGCTGTACAGAAAGTAAACTAGTTCTTGATTTTGATTTTTCATAAAATCATATAAAAAATTGACCAGCGGGTCCCAGCAACGGAAAAAATCAAGGTATCTTCCCCTCCGGGGTCCCTCCTTAATTTTTTCCTGCGTCCCACTGGCCAATTTTCACGTACATTAAAAAAACAAAATCAAAACAAATACAAAAAAAATTTAGGAAAAAAAAGCGATGAATTTTTTTCAGGCAAATTTACCGTATCTTTTGGCGGGGATTTCTACCGGGGGGCAGTACGCTCTTATTGCAATCGGCTATACAATGGTCTACGGTATTTTACGACTTATTAACTTTGCTCATGGTGACGTTTTTATGGCGGCAGGTCTTATCATGATTTATTCTTATACTGTAATGCCGCTCTGGATTTCTATTCCTCTTACAATCATTCTTACTGTTTTACTTGGATTTGCAGTTGAAAGAGTTGCTTATAAACCTTTGAGAACTGCTCCCCGAATGTCGATTATGATTTCGGCAATCGGTATGTCTTATCTTATTCAGAATCTTGCTTTGTATATTACGGGCGGACTTTTAAAATCATATCCAAAAATTCCTTGGATTAGTGATTCAATCACAATTTTTGGCGCAATTACAAAACGCGTTACTGTGATTACTCCGTTCCTTACTATAATTCTGGTCGTTGCACTGGTTCTTCTTATAAATCACACAAAAATCGGTATGGCAATGCGTGCGGTTTCTAAAGACTTTGAAACTGCCCAGCTTATGGGAATTAAAATTGACTCTGTAATTTCTATGACCTTTATTATTGGTTCCTTTCTTGCAGCAGTTGGTTCAATTCTCTTCTTTTCAAATTATCCGGGAGTTACGCCAACGGTTGGTGGAATGCCGGGACTTAAAGCCTTTGTTGCAGCGGTATTTGGTGGAATCGGTTCCATTCCGGGCGCTGTAATCGGTGCATTTATAATTGGTATCTGTGAAAATATTATCAAAGGACTTGGATGGACAACTTTTAGTGATGCCTTTACCTTTGTTCTTTTGATTGCAGTTCTTATGTTCATGCCAACAGGTCTTTTTGGCGAAAAACAGACTGATAAAGTTTAATCGGGGGCATGAAGATGGAAAATAAAAACAAAAAACGTGATTTAATTATTGGCTTTGGGCTTCTTGCTCTACTTTTTGTAGTTCTGATTATTCTTGAACACACAATCCGCCCTACTTCAATTTTGTTTACAGTTCTTAAAAAAGGAGCAATTTACGCTCTGGTTGCTGTAAGTATGAACCTTTTGAATGGATTTACAGGACTTTTCAGTTTGGGTCAGGCAGGATTCATGCTTTTGGGTGCTTACACTTACGCAATTTTTACAATTCCAGTGGAAGCTCGTGCTCAGGTTTACCAGTATTTTGACGGCGGTGCCATTCAGTTTACGCTGCCGGTTGTAGTAGCAATGATTCTTGCGGGACTTGTTGCGGCAGTTTTTGCTTATTTGATTGGTTTGCCGGTTCTTCACCTTAAATCTGATTATCTTGCAATTGCAACTCTTGGTTTTGCAGAAATTTTACGTGCAATCTTCCAGTGGGATAAACTTGGTGTAATTACAAACGGTTCAAACCTTTTACGAAAATATCCTGTATTCAAATCTACAGCTTTTTACTTTGCGGTAAGTGGAATTTGCATTGCAATTATTGTTTTGTTAATCAATTCAACTTATGGACGTGCATTTAAAGCAATCCGCGATGATGAAGTTGCAGCAGAAGCGATGGGAATTAATCTTGCCCACCACAAAAGAATGGCCTTTACAATCAGTTCATTTTTTGCAGGAATTTCGGGTGCACTTTTGGCAATGTTCCAGACAACAATTCAGGCAAGCCAGTTTAAATCTGCAATGACTTATGAAATCTTACTTATTGTTGTAATTGGTGGAATTGGTTCTGTTACCGGAAGCTGTATTTCTTCTTTCTTATTTATTGCATGTTCTGAATGGTGGCTACGCTTCCTTGATAACGCAAACCTGAACTTTACATCTTTCCAGATTTTGCGTCCGGGCTTTAGAAAAGTTGTTTTTTCTATTGTAATTATGTGTATTGTTTTGTTCTATCAAAAAGGAATTATGGGCGAACATGAATTTTCTGTAAGCGGAATAATAAAGTTTTTTAAAGGCCTTGGCAAGAAAAAATAATGCGGGCCGTAAATGAGTTTTTTAATGGCAATTTAATTTGCCCGCATTTGTAGTTTTGCAAAGCAAAACTACGTGGAATTGATACTTGAGGAATAATGCGAGCTGCTGTTGATATTTTAATGGCAAATTATTCCGCTCGCATTTGTAGTTTTGCGAAGCAAAACTACTGGCAATTGGTACATAAGGAAGATATATGAATGTATTGAAAATGGAAAATATTACAATGCAGTTTGGCGGTGTTGTGGCCGTAAACGATTTATCGCTGGAAGTTAATGAAGGCGAAATTGTTTCTTTAATCGGGCCGAACGGTGCTGGAAAAACAACTGCATTCAACGTTGTAACCGGAGTTTATGCGCCAACAAACGGAGGTGTATGGTTCAACGGCAATAAAATAGTAGAAAACTATCCGCGCGGAAAAATGAAGAAAAACTATGCGGGTTCAGAAAAAGGTAAATTTACAGGTCACCTTGAACCAACTCCAGATAAAATCACAAAACTTGGAATTGCCCGAACCTTCCAGAACATTCGTCTTTGGAAAAGTCAGACAGTTTTTGATAACGTTTTGATTGCAAAACATCTGCGCCGCACTTCCAACGTTTTTACTGCAACTTTCCGCTTAAACTGGAAGGAAGAAAAAGCTCAGCGCGAAGAAGTTGCAGAACTTTTGAAAATTCTTGGTTTGTATGATGTAAAAGATGAACTTTGTACTTCACTTCCATACGGATTGCAGCGCCGTCTTGAAATTGCCCGTGCTCTTGCAACAAAACCAAGCCTTTTACTTTTGGATGAACCAGCAGCCGGAATGAACCCGCAGGAAACCGCAGAATTAACAGATTTTATCCGCCGCATACGTGACGAATTCCATCTTACAGTTTTTATGATTGAACATCACATGGACTTAGTAATGGATATTTCGGACAGAATTTACGTTTTGAACTTTGGTGCTTTAATTGCAAGCGGTACTCCAGAAGAAATTCAGAATAATCCGGAAGTAATTGCAGCTTACCTTGGAGAAGCGGAGGATGATGACGATACAACCAAAACTAACACTGTAACACAGGGGGCTGAATAATGCTTGAAATTAAAGATTTGCACGTTTCTTATGGCGGAATTAAAGCTTTACGCGGAATAAATATAGAAGTTCCAGACGGAAAAATTGTTACTTTGATTGGAGCAAACGGAGCCGGAAAATCTACCCTTTTAAGAACAATCAGCGGACTTGTAAAAGCAGAAAGCGGTTCTATCAAACTGAACGGAAAAGAATTAACTGGACTTCCAATAAATAAAATCTGCGCAGAAGGAATTGCTTTAAGCCCGGAAGGTCGCCGCGTTTTTACAGATTTGACGGTTCAGGAAAATTTAAAAATCGGATCTTATTTACGAAAAGATAAAAAAGAAATTGAAAAAGACTTGGCATGGGTGTACGAGCTTTTTCCACGATTGCAGGAACGTTCATGGCAGTTTGCGGGAACTTTGAGTGGTGGTGAACAGCAGATGCTTGCAGTTGGAAGAGCCCTTATGAGCCGACCTTCAATTCTTATGCTTGATGAACCTTCGCTGGGACTTGCACCGTTAATTGTTCAGCAGATTTTTGACATTATAAAAGAAATTAACCGAAAAGGGGTAACAGTTCTCCTAATTGAACAAAATGCAAACATGGCTCTTAAAACAGCTGATATTGCTTATGTAATCGAAACCGGCGAAATTGTACTTACAGGAAGCGGCGAAGAAGTAATGGCAAATCCAAGCGTACGTGAAGCATATTTGGGCAAACATCGATGAAACTTTATATTTCTGATTTACATTTTTACCACAGTATGCTCAACACTCAGCTTGATATGCGCGGGTTCGAAAGTGCTGAAGCCATGAACAAATACATGATTTTGCAATGGAATTCAAAAGTTCAGAGCGGAGACATAGTAATTGTTCTTGGTGATTTTATTGGTTCACGAAAACCTCACGAAGTAAATGCAATACTGCGCCGTTTAAATGGAAAAATCTGTTTAATAGAAGGAAATCACGACAAAGAATGGATTGGAAAAGAAGGCGTTGATTTTAATCGTTTTGAATGGATAAAACCTTATGCCGAACTGGAAGACCACGGAAACACAGTTATTTTAAGTCACTACCCTACTTTCTGCTATAATCATCAGCATACAAGAAAATCTGACGGTTCACCAAAAACTTACATGCTTTATGGCCACGTTCACAACAGTATGGATGAAAAACTTGTAAATCAGTTCCAGAAAATTACGCGGCAAACAATTGTCACAAACGCAAAAGGTGTTACAGGTCCAATTCCCTGCCAGATGATAAACTGCTTTTGTATGTTCAGCGATTACAAGCCGCTTTCTTTGGAAGAATGGATAAAAGTGGATGAAGAGAGGAGAAAAAATGTCTCTAAACTGCAACGAAATTAATCTGGTGCTGGACGAACTTGATTTGGAAGGCGCGTTCATTCAGGATATTATTCAGCCGGGGTACGACACTCTTGCGCTTTACACTTATAAAGAAGGAACTGCAAAAACCGTACTGATTTGCACGGAGCAGAATTCGGTAAGAATCAACGAGACTAGACGGAAAATCACTAAAAATGCAAAGCCGCTGCGATTTATGGAATTTTTGAAGTCGCGGATTAAGGGATGCAGAATTAATTCTTGTGTTCAGATTGGGCTTGAACGCGTAATTAAAATGGTTTTAAGTCACAGCGAAAATGAAGTGTTTAATTTTTATATTCGTTTATGGAATAATGCTGCAAATGTGATTGTTTGTGATGCCAACGACCTTGTTCTTGAAACGATGTTCCGCCGCCCAGAACGATTTGAAGTTAAGGATGAAGTTTTTATTGCACCCGCAGTAGATGAAGAAAAGATTGCCGGGTCGGTGGAGAGATTCCCGGTTAGAGACTGGAAGAAGATTATTAACGAAAACGCCCCACTTCACACTCCACAAAACTTCAACGAATTTATTGACTGGTGGTATTCTGAACACGCTTCTACTTTGAGCCGCGAAGCTCTTTTAGAAAAAGCAGAAAAATGGTTCAACGTAAATTATTCCAAAAAACTTGCAGCAATCGAAAGTCTTGAAAAAAAGCTTGAAGAATTTAAAAATGCGGGGCAGTTCAAACATCAGGGCGATTTAATTTTAAGTTTTGGTCACCTTCTGGATGGAAAAAGCCGTTTTCTTGAATGCGAAGATTACGAAACTGGAAAAACAATCAGAATTGCAGTAGATCCAGAAAAATCGGCACAGGAAAATGCCGCTGAATACTACAAAAATTACAAAAAAGCGGTAACAGGTTCGGACGACCTTGCCCACGATATTGAAATTGCAAAAAATCAACTTAAAAAGCTTGAAGAACAATACGAAGAAATTAAAAACGAAAGAAATCCTGTAAAAATTGAACAACTTTTACGCCGTGACACAACGCCAAAGCAAAAAATAAAGAAAACTCACCCCGGCTTGGATTATACAATTAACGGCTGGTACATTCTTGTGGGCCGCGATGCAAATGAAAACGATGAACTTTTACGCCATCACGTGCGCGGTGAAGATTTGTGGCTTCATGTACGCGATTTTTCTGGCGGTTACGTTTTTATAAAAGCACGCAAAGGAAAAACTGTTCCGCTTGAAATTCTTTTGGATGCGGCAAATCTTGCAGTTCATTATTCAAAGGCAAGAACAAACACAAAAGTTGACCTTTATTACACCCATGTAAAATACCTTCGCCGTGCAAAAAACGGTCCAAAAGGCCTTGTAATTCCAACCCAGGAAAAAAACTTGTGCATCACGCCCGATAAAAAACGCATTTCTGCCCTGGACGAATTTAAGGGCGAGTAATTCAATGTTCACCTGCGCCAAACTAATTTTTTGGCGAGTATTGAAACTTTCTTAAATTTACTATATTATATTATCTGTTGCCGGGATGGCGGAACTGGTAGACGCCCAGGACTTAAAATCCTGTGCCGAGCAATCGGCGTGCCGGTTCGACCCCGGTTCCCGGCATCAAGCCTTTCCATTTTGGGAAGGCTTTTTTTTAGCAAAAAACCGCCAGCAGACTCTCTTACTGGTTATAATTCATTTTTTAGAGGCTGAACATGAACTTTCATTCTTACCCTTCCACCTGCGCATTCAAATCTATAGAAGACATTAAAGACAAACATATAACGGTTATGGGCCTGGGCTTGAACGGTGGCGGAGAAGCAGCTGTACGTTTTTTCTTAAAACATGGTGCGTATGTTCTTGTTACAGACATGAAATCTACCGACGACTTAAAAGCTACAGTCGATTCCTTGGAAAATGATAAAAACCTCGATAAATCACGGCTTACTTACAGACTTGGTGAACACAGAATTGAAGATTTTGAAAATGCGGACTGTGTTATTAAAAATCCGGGTGTGCGCTACGAAGGAAACAAATATCTTGCAGCCGCAAAAGCAATAGAAACAGATTTGAGTATTTTCTTGCGTTTTACAAATGCACCGATTATCGCGGTTACTGGAAGCAAGGGAAAATCTTCTACCGTAAGTGCAATTCACTATAGTTTAAAAACCGCTGGATACAAATGCTTTTTAGGCGGAAACATCACTGTAAGTCCACTCACATTTTTTGATGAAGTAAACGAAGATACTCCAGTTGTAATTGAATTTTCTTCATGGCAGCTTGCAGATTTGCGCGGACGTGGCGTTCTTAGGCCGCACATTGCAATCATTACAAAAATTGTTCCAGACCACCAGAACTGGTATGGTAATATGGAAGATTACGTTGCCGACAAGCGCTTAATTTATGCAGACCAGACAAAAGGCGATTATTCAATTTTTGACGCAGACGGAGACGAACCGGGAACAGGCCCAAAAGCAGGCGGAACCTGGGGCGATTTGTTTGCTTCTGAAACAAAGGGAACTGTACTCAGATACGGCAAGAGCGATTTTAGGACAGAAAATAAGGCTTGCATTAATAACGAAACAAAGCAATCTACCACATGCAATCGCAGCTTTGGCGTATGGCAGGATAAAGACAGCGATGGAAACTTCTGCGGAAAGATTCTTCTTCCACAAATGAAGGAGCCAGAAACAATTTTGCGTGAACTTAGCGTACCCGGCGAACACATGAAAACAAACGTTTTAAACGCCGCAATGGTAATGTATTTAATGGGAATTCCTGCAGAAAGAATAATTCAAATTTGTAAAAGCTTTGGCGGAGTTGAACACCGTTTGCAATATTTCCACACTTTTGAATGCGGAGAAACAACTTACAAATTTTACAACGACACTTGTGCAACTGTTCCTGAAGCGGCAGCGGCAGCAATCAGAGCATTTGATAAACCTGTCATTTTTATTACTGGAGGAACAGACAAAGGTCTTGAACTCACTCCACTTACCGATGAACTTTGCGCTAAAAAAGGTGTACCAGAAAAGATTTATCTATTGGCAGGAACAGCAACCGAAAAACTTTTACCAACACTAAATGAGGCGGGAATTAATTATATTGGTCCTTTTGATAATCTAGCAGATCTTTTGGAAACAGTAAAAAAAGATTTGCAAAATAAAAGTACCGCAGAAAACACCGCAGCGCGTCAAATTGAAAACAAAACTTCATCAGAAAATACATCAAAAAATGGAGTCCAAACTGAAGCTTGCGAAAAAGTTGTTGTGTTTTCTCCGGGAGCAACTTCGTTTGGAATGTTCAAAAATGAATTTGACCGCGGAAATCAGTTTATGAAAAATGTAAAAACTATTTTCGTTTCATAACGATAACTGTAACGTCGTCGGTGTGGTCAGCCATTCCAACATGAGCAGAAAGCCCTTGTAAAATATCATGCAAAATTGTCTGTGCCGAAAAACTTCCAGACTCTTTTAAGATATTTTTCAATTCCTTACGGCCAAATTCAACTCGCTGAGAATTCATTGCTTCAACAAGACCGTCGGTAAAAAGAACAAGAACATCATCTTTTTTCATTGTAAGGTCAATCGGTGAATAATGAACTTCAATCATTTCCATTCCAATCGGTCCAAAAGAAGGACTTTCTGCATCAGGTAAAATTTCTTCTGAATATTTTTCATCAGCATGGTATAATTCTGGGAAAGGATGTGCCGCACCAACTAACGAAACAGTGCATTCATCATCATTTTGTTCTGTAATTCTAAGCAAAAGCCCCGTAAGATAATTTTCAACATCACCTTTAGCTGCAATGAAATGAGAATTTATGCGTTCAAGCGTAACAGAAAGATCTTCACCATAAATATGTGCATCACGAATATTGCTCTGAATAATATTTTCGGCAAGCATTGTTACAAGACTGGCCGCAACACCATGTCCCGAAGCATCAAAAAGCGAAACTCCGTAAAGATCCGTGCCCATACTATAAAAATTATAAAAATCACCAGAAACAATGGAAAGCGGTTTATAAGCAACAGCAATATCCCAATGAGAAAAATCTGTTTCCGGCGGATGGAAAAGCTTTTTTTGTACTCGTGCTGCAGCTTTAATATCCTGCTGAGCAATCTTCATTTCTGAATCAAGACGTTCATTTGCCTTTGTAAGCTGACGTGTTTGGAGTTCAACTTCGTTTTCAAGCTCGGTGTTAAGATATTCAAGCCTTGTAGAAAGCCGGCGATACTGCATACTAAAATAGATGAAAAAGAAGATAATTGTAATCTGCCAGCCGAACATAGAAATATAAGGCACATTAATATTACGCATAAAGCCTTTGATAATCACATCACAAATTGCAGAAATTACAAGCGGCATTGCACCAATGAACAAATAAAGGGCAAGTTTTCGTTTTTGCGGATAAAAAAGATTTCCAATAATCGTAATAAAAGAAAGAAACAAATCTATTGCCGAAATGCCAAGTAAAAGCGGAGTAATTTTTATAAGAGAAATATAATCTGGCATTAAAAGTGTAAACGTTATACAAAGAAAACTTGCCAATCCTCTAAGAATAATTTCTACTTTATGATGACGCAATCTAAGGAATTCAAAAATAAACAGAACAGACATAAATTCCATTCCAAAAAAGCTTATACAACGCGTTGCTTTTACAAAAAATAAGAATGGAACATTACCGTGAAATCCTATCCAAGGCAAATCGCCAATATAGAAAAATGAAAAGAAGAAAATTGAAAATAAATTGATTAGCGCAAAGAACAAATAAACACGTTGCTTTTTATGAAATAAGAAAAACACAACAAAAAGAATAAAAGATGCAAACATTACACCTTCAAACGGCATATAAATTCTGCTCTGCCAAAAACTTGCATTATCAGAAACTGCCCAAGCATCATGTCTTAGCCCAACAAAAACGCCCGGAGAAATTGTAGCAAATCCGATTGCATACACTTTTATATAAATTGTATTAACTCCAGTCTGATTAAGAAACTCTTCTGGAAAATCAAAAAGATGAGATGTGTAACCGGCTTCTTGCAAAGATTCAGGGTCTGTAATTCCATAATCGTCGATAAAACGGCCATTTAAATAAAGTTCATCAGCAAAATGAAGGTATGGAATTACAAGAGATAAATCTTCATTCTGGAGTTCCGGAATAAGTTCAAATTGAATTTTAAGCCAGAGAAATTTTCCTGTTGGACCTGCTAAATCGGAAAGATTGCGGAACTGCAGTTGTTCAAGATGTGTATATTCGTAAGAAGGAGCATCGTTTATTGTAGTATTAAGCCCCCAGCTTCCATCTTCCCCTTCATCACAAATCGAATAATAAACTGAATTATCTAGATAAATACGAGGTTTTGACGTATTTTGTGTTCCAGATTTTGCATTGTTTGAATCGGACACATTAGAACACGAAATAAAAGAGAAAAATAGAATTGTAAGCAAAAGAAAAAAAGTTCTCTTCATAAAATCCAAAATCGTACATAAATTATAAAGAAAAAAATGTTATTTTCCAATAATTCGCAAAACAACTTTAGTTCTTAGGCATATACAATTATAGAATTATTTAAGAAATCGTTTTATTCATGCCTTGAACAAAAAGTTCGTATAAATCGCGGTCAAAAGTGATTCCGTGGCGAACTTCCCAATTTGTACCTGGACGACGATGTTCAGCAATTCCAAAAGGTCCACGGAAATTCCAGAGCGCATACCCAAAATTCAGTTCGTTGCACACACTAAAAAAATCACGGTACCAGGCAAGTGCAGTTTCATTGTTCACTTTGTTGTAGCAGCCACATTCACCAATATGAACCTTGCAGCCAGAATCAGAAAGTTCTTTCCATGGTTTGTAAAAATCCAGCAGCGCCTGACGATTCCATTTTGTTCCATCAACCTGCATTCCAGGCCACTGCGGATATTCCCATTTGTCGGAACCTTGTTCGTACATCCATTCAGCTTGCCAATGAGTAATCTGAATTGGAGTGTAACCTCGCCCGCTCAAAATAACATCCAAATCGGCAAGTTCCGGGCATGCAAGATGACCACAACCAAGACCGTCGCAAATAATTGTGCGTTCAGGCGAAATTTTACGGATTTTCTGAGTAACACGCTTCATAATTGCCTTGTGATTTTCGCGAGTCATACCAAAACTTCCAACATGAGGCGGTTCATTCAAAAGGTCAAAACTCAGCTGTTCCGTACTGTACGATTTATAACGTTCTGCAAAAAGCTTCCATAAATTTGTAAAAGCATCCTGAGCGATTTTATCTGTCCACAAATTATCGCGTTCAAGATTGTTGCCGTTTATACAATAGCCCGGCGCACGATGTACATTCAAAGAACAATGCATTCCACGGCTTATAATTGCATAAATACAACGGTCAAGAACTTTGAGCATAACTTCATCAGGTTCGTCATATTTAAAATCATGAATAAAAAAGCGATAATCAGTTGGCAGACGAACAAAATTACAGCCCATTTCTGCCATAAAATCTAAATCTGATTCTTCAATATGAACGCAACCAGGATT
>JAILCM010000031.1 GCA_024680155.1 Treponema sp. | reverse complement strand
CTCATAACCCGGAGGCCTTATCTTTTATTTCCGCGTCCACTGAGAAGTTGCTCCAAAACTCCCTTCAATACTCATAGAAATTCCCTTATCTTCCTTATGTCTTGAATTTGCTCGTTTTTTGTTCAAAATTTCTAGGAACTTTTCTTCATCAATCGGCAGGTTGACGGTTTGACCAAGCCAGGAAGAAAGATACATTGCATTTGAAATCATAAGTCCGTTTATTCCTTCGCGGCCATCAGCAACAAGTGGAGTTCCTTCTTCCAGATGTTTTACAAAGGCATTCAAAACACCAATATGCTGCGGATTTTCACCATCGGTTTCTACCTGCTCAACTGTAAGTTCTGGAGTTTTGTAGCCGATTCTGGCAGTTTTACACCATTCGCGTTCGTCACTTGCTAGCCGTGTAAAAGTGAGAGTATTATAATCGCAGACAATTTTGCCCTTTGTTCCAGTAACTTCCAGACGATTTGTTCCAGGTGCATCGCCGGTTGTTGTAACAAAAACACCTATTGCACCGTTTGCAAATTCCATATAAGCGCTTACATCATCTTCCACTTCTATATCGTGCCATTTTCCTTCGTGACAGAATGCATGAATTTTTACCGGCATTCCAAACATCCACTGAAGCAAATCTAGTTGATGAGGATCCTGATTCAACAAAACACCGCCGCCTTCTCCAGCCCACGTTGCACGCCATTCACCTGAATCATAATAAAATTGAGTTCTGTACCAATCTGTAACAATCCAGTTGATTCTCTTTAATTCACCGATTGTTTTGTTTTCTACCATTTCCTTAATCTTTCGGTAAACGCAGTTTGTTCTCTGATTAAACATCATGGCAAAAGTCAAATCCGGGTGCTTGTCTGCTTCGGCAATCATTTCGCGAACTTGGAGCGTATAAACTCCAGCCGGTTTTTCGCACATAACATGAAGTCCATTTTGAAGAGCCATAATCGTCAATTCGGGATGTTGATAGTGAGGAACTGCAATCAAAACTGCCTCGCAAAGCCCGCTTTTAATCAAATCTGCACCTTCAGAAAAAATCTTTGCATCAGGAACTTTTTCTGCAGCCCATTTTCGTCTTGCTTCTTTTCTATCTGCCATCGCCACAATTTTAAGGCCCGAACATTTTCCTGTGATGATATTATCAACATGCATGCTGGCAATTCCGCCAACTCCAATAATTCCTATCTTAATCATAATCTTCCTCGTTTTAGAAAATGTATTTTTTAACCGCCGCACAAGCCGCATGAAAAGCACTTCTTGAATCCGAATAACTTTCTTTATGCTGAACTACTTCACTTTGAAGTTTTTCCAATCCATTAAAAATATGAAGATGTGGTTCAATTGTAAGAATAACTTTGTCGTTACGAGTTTTATTTACATCTTCCAGAATAAAAGGAACTGAACCGTCGCCATTGCCAACACAAACTACGCTACCATCTGCAAAAAGCGCGTCCTTCATATGAAAATAAGTTATTGTATCTTTTTGCAATTCATACGCGTTTTTTGGATTTACTTTACACTGAACATAATTTGCAGGGTCAAAAGCAATTCCAAGCCGGCCACCAAAATGATTGTAAAGTTCCATACAACGCTCATCTGTATCGCCGTAGATTCCTTTTTCATTTTCGTGAACCAAAAGAATTCCTTCTTTTTCTGCAAGGTCCAGCATCTGTTCAAGACGGGCAAAAACTTCTTCGCGGTAGTCTGAATAGTCGCCACGCAAAGTTTTTTCGTTCTGAGGCATATAAAAACTGAACATACGGATTTTTGTACAATTTAGAATCTTGCACACCTTCAAACTGGCCTTAAATTTTTCAAGATGAGGTGCAAAATCATCTGTGATTCCAATTTTGCCAAAAGGTGAGCCTAATGTCGAAAGCCCGATTTTATGAGCCGAAAGTTTTTCTGCAATTTTTTTTGCGTCATCTTCGGTAAGGTCTGCACAATTTTTGCCATCAACTCCGCGCAATTCAATTAGTGATATATTTTCTTCTTCAAGAGTCTTTATCTGCTCATCCAAAGTTCCAGCTGCTTCATCTGCAAAAGCTGAAAGAATAAAAACTGCCATAAATAGCCTCCATGATTTTTAGTTTATTTGCAAATAT
>JAILCM010000030.1 GCA_024680155.1 Treponema sp. | reverse complement strand
AACCGGCTCAATATCGCTGATTAAATGTGTTGATAAAATTACGGTTGCATTTTCGCTGTAGTTTGCAATTATTGTATTAAGGATGTAATCGCGGGCAGCAGGGTCAACTCCACCAATCGGTTCATCCAACATGTAAAGCGGAACTTCGCGGCTCATTGTAAGAATAAGCTGAACTTTTTCCTTGGTTCCTTTCGAAAGTGTCTTGAGTTTGCTTTTTGAATCGATTTTTAAATCTTTGAGCATTTCGTTGGCTTTTTCCATGCGGAAATTAGGGTAAAAATCGGCCATCATGTTTACTAAATCCTGAACGGTCATCCAGTCATTTAAATAAACGCGATCCGGCTGATATGCAGAAATTTCTTTTGATTTAGCACCAGGTTTTAGTCCGCAAACTTTAATTTCTCCGGCAGTTGGTTTTAAAAGTCCTGCAGCAAGTTTTAATAAAGTCGTTTTTCCGCTTCCGTTTGGTCCAAGAAGACCGACAATTGCTCCCTGCGGAACCTGTAAATCAATTCCGTCGATCGCAGTTTTTGTTAGATATTTTTTCGTAAGATTTTTACATTCCAGAACAGTTTCCATTTTATTCCCCTTTTGCAGCATTTGCAGTTTTATCGCTGATTGTTGCATCCGTGGCGTTTGCTGCATTTTCTGCGTCATTTTTATCAATTAATTTAATCACCTGGGCTTTGTTAAATCCAAGCAATTCCATTTTCTTTAAAAATGCAAGAATTTCGCTGTTGGCAAATTCCGTTCGCATTGTGGCAATTTTTTCTTTGTCGTCAGTTACAAATCTTCCGCTCGTCCGCTCAGTTTTTATAAGACCAATTCTTTCAAGTTCTGTAAGCGCTTTTTGCATCGTGTTGGGATTCACTTTTGCCTTAACAGCAAGTTCCCTCACAGATTCAACACGGCTTCCTTCCGCGCGTTCACCCGAAATAATTTCAATCTTAAAAAAATCAAGCAGCTGGGCGTAAATTGGTTTTTCATCCGTAAAATGATATTCCATTTTTGCACCTCAAAAGCACGAAATAGTAAAATCATGCCCATTCGTATTATTGTACTAATTAAATAATACAGTAATACACCACCCTTGTCAAATTTTTTTAGGCCTTTAATAAATTGGATTTTTTATCTACCCTTTACATGGCCCCAAAAATGATGTAGTTTTTAAATGAAAATGCTGATAATCAAATTTTCTAGAAATCTTATTGCAATTTTTTCGCTTTTTTTTTCTGTAGCAGTTTTGAATGCAGAAACGAATCAGGAAAGCCGGGATTTTATTGCCAGAAGCGTTGAACGAAATAACGGAGCTAAGGCAATTGCAATAACAAAAGATTTTGGAATGCTCGCAGTTTATAAAAAATGTAATGTTGCCGCTGCCGACATTGCCGATCAGCTTATAGATAATTTACAGAATATGAACGACAATCATCAGGAAATTCGCGATGTTCATATTGATGAAAAAGGACGTTGGGTAATTCTTGGTGAAGCGATTATTTTTTCGCCTGATTGCGATCCTGCATTAATGGAAGCCGTTGACGATTTTTTGCAGGCTGGTGAAAAGATTCTAAGTATTTCGTTTAATAAAGATGATGATTGGTGCGTGCTTACCCAAAAAAAGTTCAAATGTTCTTCAAACGAAATGTCAGATTTTGTTTTGCGCGCTTTTGAACTGTATGGAAATGTTAATTACGTTTTTGTCGGCCCAAATAATACCATTGTTACGTGTGAAAGTTCCGCCGTCTGGACAAATAAAGTTTCAAAAACCTTCTATAAAAAACTCACCGAATCTGATTTTACGCCTACAGTAATTAAATACTTCTACGACGGCAGCTACTTTTTTGCAAATCCCGCCGAAGGCAGAAGCACTTTTAGTTTTTAATACTATCTGTCCTCGCGGAAATAACTTACTCCCAAAGCGGCCGGTCCCTGATTTTCCTTTTTAAATCTCAAGCCCATTATTACAAGAACAACGATTGTTGCGATATACGGAATCATATCCATAAGCTGGCCTGGAATTGCAACGGTTTGTGTGCCAAACTGCATGTTCTGACATTTGAAAGTAAGTCCTTTTAACGCACCGAATGCCCACGCTGCAAAAATTGCTTTTATCGGATTCCAGGTACAGAAAATTACAAAAGCAACAGCAATCCATCCTGCCCCTGCTGTAATATTTTCCTGCCAGCAAGGAACAAATACAAGCGAAAGGTATGCTCCACCAAGTCCGCACAAGAATCCGCCTGCAAGAACGTGAATATATTTATACAAACTAACGTTAATTCCAGAAGAATCGGCTGCGGCTGGGTTTTCTCCAATTGCACGAATATTTAAGCCCCAGCGCGTGTATTTGTAATAACAGAACAAAAGAACTGCAAGAATTACCGAAAGATAAACGTAAACGCTCTGGTCAAAAAGCATTGGACCAATCACAGGGACTTTTGAAAGAAGCGGAATTGCTTTGTGTGTAAAAGGTACTGTAACTGAATCTGGAAGTGGATTCGCAGAAAGAGTTTTTCCCATATAACTTGCAACGCCTGTACCAAAAGTTGTAAGAACAAGGCCTGTTACAATCTGGTTTCCGCGCAAAGTAATTGCAATTACTGCATAAATTAAAGCACCAAGGCTTCCTGCAAAACCGGCTGCCAAAACTGCAAGAACAGGATTTCCAGTAACCATTCCTGCAAGATATCCGAATGCGGCACCCAAAAGCATCATACCTTCGGTTCCGAGGTTTGAATTTCCTGCTTTTTCAAAAAGGATTCCGCCAAGAATGCCAAATAAAATATGTGTACCAGTTTGAACTGAAACCTGCAAAAATAAACCGAGAGAATTAAGAAAATCCATTATTGCACCTCCGGAGTTTTTGTCTGAGCTTGTGAATCGACGCTTGCCGCTTCCGTAGTTTTAGGCTCCTTTTTTACCCAAACCAATTTGTAACGTACAAAGAAATCTGCACCAAGAACAAAGAAAATAATTACGCCCTGCAAAATATTTGCCATTGCAGCAGGAACCTGGAGCGCACTCTGTAAATAACTTCCGCCCTGTAAAAGCATACTAAAGAGGAAGGAAACTACAACCAGAATCAGCGGATTCAACTGACTTAAATACGTTGTAATTACCGCCGTAAATCCAAGGTTATTACTAAGATTATCGCTCAACGAATTTTCGATTGCGCTGGCCTGCATCATTCCGGTAAGTCCGCACAAACCGCCAGAAATCAATACTGCAAAAATCAAAGTTCTTGTAACATTAATTCCGGCATATTTTGCAGTTTCCATACTTTCACCCAAAACCGAAATCTCGTATCCAAATTTTGTACGTCGCAGCAAAAAGAACAAAAGCACAGCAAGAATAATTGTAATAATCCAGCCGATGTGAATTCCGCCAACTTTTGGAAGAATTGCATTCTGGGCAAAACGTGCAATTTTAGGAAATCCGTTGCCTTGTGGGTCGCGCCAAGGTCCATACTGCAAATAGCTGACCCATTTTTGAGCCACGTAATTCAACATCAAAGTTACAAGAGTTTCGCTTGTTCCCCATTTTACTTTAAGAGCAGCAGGAATTAATGCATACAAACCGCCACACAAAAATCCAGCCAAAGCCATTACAGTAAGCATAACCGGTTTTGGAAGATTCGGGCAAACCATAACCACAGCAGTTGCCGCAAAAGCTCCCATGTAGAACTGGCCTTCGGCACCAATGTTCCAGAACTTCATCTTAAAAGCAATACAAATTCCCAAAGAAAGAACTGTAAGCGGAATTGCCTTATTTACGGTTTCTCTAAAACGGTAAGCGGTTCCAAGCGAGCCAACAATCAGTTTCTGGTAAACTACAAACGGATTAAGCTTCATAAAAAGCATGATAATCATTGAAGCAACAAGAGCCGCTGCAACTGCGCAAATATTTACTATAATAAGTTTTCCTTTTGAAAGAGGTGGACGAGTCTGTTTTCTAAGCATTCTGAACCTCCGAAATATTTTTTCCCATCATCATAAGTCCGATTGTTTCTTTTGCAGTAGTTTTTGGATCAACAATTCCCATATTTTTTCCGTCATGAATTACCATTACACGGTCACTGATTCCGCAAATCTGGTCGATATCTTCTGCAATCAAAAGAATACCGATTCCTTTTTTCTTTTGTTGGTTTAAAGTTGAAATAATGTTATTTGTAGCACCAACATCCAGTCCGCGGAAAGGATAAGATACAATCAAAAGTTTTGGAGTCATTTCAATTTCGCGTGCAAGAAGAACTTTCTGAATGTTTCCACCACTAAGCTGTTTTACCTGATGATGAATTGAAGGAGTTGCAATGTCGTAGCGTTCAACTAATTCACGGGCAAGTTCATCTCCAGAATGACGGTCCACAAAAATTCCTTTGCTTTCGTTGTAAGTTCGCAAAAGAACGTTGTTTGTAACATCCATTCCGGCAACCAGGCCCATTCCAAGTCGGTCTTCCGGTACAAAATTCATGCGGATTCCAAGTTTTTTAATTTCGAGCGGGCTTAGTTTTAAAAGCTCAGAGTCTTCGAACATTGCAGAACCAATTGCTTTTTGAATTCCAGTTAAAACTTCGCAAAGCTCTTTCTGCCCCGAGCCGACAATTCCCGCAACACCAAGAATCTCTCCACCAAAAAGGTCAAAATCCATACCATCAAGGTGTTTTTTTCCAAGTTTATCTGTATTTGTAAGGTCACGCACCTGCAAAATTGGTTCTGCGGTGCGTTCAACCTTTATATATTCGTAAGTTAAATCTACTTTTTCTCCAATCATCATTCCGGCAAGTTCTTCTTCGGAAGATTCAGCGGTATTTACAGTGCCAACCAATTTTCCTTTGTGAAGAACGGTTACGCGGTCACTAATT
>JAILCM010000028.1 GCA_024680155.1 Treponema sp. | reverse complement strand
AGAAGTGTGATGATGCGATTTTTGAAATCACTGGAGTACGTCCTCAGTTTTTCCGCCCGCCTTATATTTCTGTAAGCGATAAAATGTTTGATGATATTCCTCTGGCTTTTATTTGTGGACATGGCTGCCGTGACTGGGAGCCAGATTTCCCTGCCGAAGAACGATTAAAGCTTATGGTTGAAGGCACAAAAGACGGAACAATCTTCCTGCTCCATGTAAATGAAGGCAATGCGGCAACCTACGAAGCAGTAGAAAAGTTTATCCCGATGATGAAAGAACAGGGCTACACCTTTGTAAATCTTCCTGACTTGTTCAAACTGGAAAATGTGAATCCGAACGGCAAAAGAGAGTGCTGGACATTTTTGAAATAGAGGTTGAAAATGAATATTAAATTTATAGATGATGGAGTTTGTGCCCCACAAGGTTTTACAGCAAACGGAATGAGGGTTGGAATTAAAGAAAGCCGCAAAATAAATGACTTTGCCCTTGTTTATTCAGAAGTTCCCTGTAATGCTGCTGGAGTTTATACTCAAAACAGAGTTCAATCAGAAAGTGTAAAAATCACTAAAAAACACCTTGCCGATGGTCGGGCTCAGGCTGCAATTGAAATAAGTGGAAATGCGAACACTTGTACAGGCGCTCAGGGGGCAGAAAATGCGCTCAGAATGGCAAAAGCTGCGGCTGGTGCACTTGGAATTAAAACCGAAGATGTAATTGTTTATTCAACCGGCGTAATTGGCGCTCAGTTTGATATAACAAAAGTTGAAAACAATATAGACACGCTCAAAGTAGGATTAAGCAAAAAAGGTCACGAAGAAGCACGTATTGCAATCATGACTACAGATACTCATTACAAAGAGTGTGCCGTTGAGTTTGAACTTGGCGGAAAAATCTGTCGCATGGGAACAATGTGCAAGGGCTCTGGAATGATTCACATCAACATGGGAACAATGCTCAGCTTTATCACAACCGACTGCGCAATCTCTTCCGAAATGCTTTCAAAGGCACTGCATGAATCAATTTTGGGAACTTACAACTGTGTAAGCGTAGATGGCGACACTTCTACAAATGACACTCTTACAATTATGGCAAATGGACTTGCCGGAAATGTTGAAATCAAATCGGAAGGCCCGGATTACGACACATTCCTTGCTGCCTTAAACAAGATGAACACTGTAATGGCTAAAAAAATCGCTGCCGACGGTGAAGGAGCAACCCGACTTGTAGAATGTAACGTAAAGGGTGCCGCAAGTGTTGAAAGTGCACGAATCTTAGCAAAAGAAATAATCTGTTCAAGCCTTGTAAAAGCCGCTATGTTCGGAAGTGACGCAAACTTTGGCCGCTTCCTATGTGCAATGGGCTATTCGGGAGTTGAGTTCGACCCGGACAAAACAAGCATCTGGTTCACAAGTAAAAAAGGTTCAAACCGCTACTTTGAAAACTACGACGATTTTGAAGTTCACGGCGAAAACAGCGTCAAAGTTTACGAAAACGGCGTTCCATTAAACTTTGACGAAGACCTTGCAAAACAAATCATGAGCGAACAGGCCGTAGAAATCTTAGTTCAGTGCGGCGAAGGCTCTGCCAGCGGAACTGCCTGGGGCTGTGATTTGACTTATGATTACGTAAAAATTAACGGTGATTATAGAACCTAATAGAAGATAAACAGAAATTTACGGTTATAATTTTCTAGCAAAAAAACATATCCAGTGTTATATTATTAGGCAGGAGGTTTAATATGAGAATTGTAACGCCAGAATACCTTGAAAAACTCAAAAACGGAAATTCCGCTTACGCAACTATCATCAACACTCCTCGCCCTGATTTTACGGAACTGCATCGTCAAAGCAAAGAATTCGAAAAATGGATTCTTGCACAACAAAGAAAAGAAAAAAAGATAATGCAGGAGGCGTTAGAGGATGCTCGTAAACGAGGTAAAATTTGAGACAGAAGCTTATTCTGTAGAACACATCCTTGATGTTCCAAATTATAAAAAGCTAATCGAAACTTTTTCAGTTGGTAATGATGCAGAAGGCTTAAAAGATTATTTACAATATGCCGCAATTGGTGATGAAAAGGCAAATCTTGCCAGAACGTATCTTGTAATAGATAAATCTACTAAAGAAGTAGCCTGTTATTTTTCTTTAAGAACAGGACTGATTACAGTTCAAGTTGATGGAGAAGATTTTGATTCTTTACCGGCAATAGAATTATCTAATTTTGCAACAAATGATACCTATCGTAAAAATCACAAAGAACTCCAGAAACTTGGTGTTCATATTTTTGACATTTTTATTCTTCCCATCTCTCGTTTTATGGCAAAATACATTGGAGCAAATTCTCTTTATATTTATGCACTTCCAAATGACCGTCTTATACAACATTACAGTACAATGGGCTTTTCCCTTTTACCCGAAGAGCAAGAAAAATTCGTACAATCCCATGTAAAACCAAAATATGATGCTGGTTGTCGATTTATGTATCAGACATTGTAATACCTTAAAACTATAAAATCACTTCCGCTAGTACAAATACCCGCTTTTTGCTAATATATCTCTATCATGGAAAACAAAGATTTAACCACAGAACAGTGGTCGGAAGTTTTGGTACAGGCTTTGCCTTATTTTAAGCAGTGGTGCGGAAAAGTTGTTGTTGTAAAATACGGCGGAAATGCCATGCTCAACGAAGAACTTAAGCAGGCTGTAATGGAAGACATTGTTCTTTTGAGTACAATCGGTATTAAAGTTGTGCTTGTTCATGGCGGCGGACCAGAAATCAATCATATGCTTGAGCGCGTTGGTAAAAAGAGCATTTTTGTGGACGGTTTGCGCTATACAGATGAAGAAACAATGGAAATTGTTCAGATGGTTCTTACCGGAAAATTGAACAAAGATATTGTAGGCATTCTTTTACAGAAAGGCGGCCGTGCTGTTGGTTTGAGCGGTGTTGATTCAGGCTTGCTTCGTGCGGTAAAAACTGAAAAGGATTTAGGCTTTGTTGGAGAAGTTACCGAAGTTCATTCTGAAATTTTAACGTCACTTTTGGATGAAGGCTTTATCCCTGTAGTTTCGACTGTTGCTCTTGGTGAACAGGATGATTATGCACGCTACAATATAAATGCAGATACTGCTGCGGCAAAAATTGCAGTTGCCCTTCATGCAGAAAAATTTGTTCAGCTTACAAATGTTGCAGGAATTTTGCGCAATGTGGATGATCCAAGCACTCTTATAAAAAGAATTGAACGTTCTGCAATCGGCTCGCTAAAAGCTACAGGAGTAATTGGCGGCGGAATGATTCCAAAAATTGACTGCTGCGAAACTGCTCTCAAAGGCGGAGTTCCACGTACTCATATTATTGACGGCCGAGTTCCTCATTCCCTGCTAATAGAAATGTTTTCAGACCGTGGAATTGGAACAATGATTTATTAAGCTGCGAGTTTGCAAAGCAAACTCGTTAGTAAAATTGCGCAAGCAATTTTACGACGAATTGGAACAATGATTTATTAAAGGGGATTTTAAGGGGTGGCCCCTTAGGAGAAGGGGTAGCGAGCGACGAAGTGCTAGCGAGGGGAAGACTTTCCCCTTCTTATATCTCTTTCACAAGCTCCTTGCAAAGCATTACCAGATTATAGCGGATGCCTTTGCGTTTATCCCAGGAGCGGTTGTCCCATTCTTCTTGCGAAACATCATCGCCGCCGTAAATAATTGCGCCATAATCAAAATTGCGGAACTGGGAAATTGCAATACAACCGGCCTGTTCCATTTCTACAATTTTTGCACCTTCTGATTTTCGCTGTTCCACAAGGGCTTTTGTTTCGCGGAACATTGCATCGGTAGTCCAGGTAATTCCAGTAAGATACGAGATTTTGTGCTCATCAAGGTAAGCTGTAATTTTTTGTGTGATTTTTTTGTCTGTATAAATGTAGCGCGACGGTTCAAGATATTTGTAGGTAAAACCTTCGTCACGGATTGCACCTTCTACAACTAAAAGCTCGCCAACTTTTATGTTTTTATCTAAAACTCCGCCTCCACCACAAAACATTACTTTTTTTACTCCACAAGAAGCAAAAACTTCAAGGTTTCCGGCACAGGCAGGACAACCAACATAACCAAGTGTAATCAAAACATCTGGATTATCTTTAAAACGATAAACATAAACAGGATTTTCTCCACCAAAATTTTGCTCAAGTTCCAGCGCGCCAGTTTCCAGAAGTTCGTTTATTACATCCGGGAAAAACGTGATAATCAGTTTATCTGTAGAAAAGGGGTCAAGATTCCATTTAAAAGGATTTACAACTGCGTCGTTGTCGTCATCAAATTCTAAAACAGGAAAATCATTTTTTGTAAGCATTTTTTACCACCTTATTTTATCGCTTTTTTATAATACCAATTCATCCGAATGTTTTTTCTTAAACTTCGTTGTGCATCCGGACAATTTTATCTGCAACAGTTTGAGCTTCATCTTCATCGTGAGTTACCATGATTGCGGTAAAGCCTAATTCTTTTTGCCATTCTTTAAGTTGAACTGCAAGTCGGCGGCGTAAATCGGTATCGAGGGCAGAAAAAGGTTCATCCAAAAGTACGAGTTTTGGTTTTATGATAAGCGTTCGCGCAAGGGCAACCCGCTGTTTTTCTCCACCACTTAAGGATTGAGGCATCCGTTTTTCAAACCCATGGAGCCCAAAATGAACGAAATATTCGCTTGCAAGTTTACGTGCTTCTTTCTTTTTTACTCCTGCTGAAACAAGGCCGTAGGCAACATTATCCACAACATTCAAATGATTAAAAAGAGCCCCACTCTGGAAAACCATCCCTACTCCGCGTTGAGCCGGTGGTAGATTTTGTATGAATTGTCCATCCAAAAAAAGTTCCAGCGGAAAATCCTTGTCGTTTTGTTCAAGACCTGCAATTATATTTAAAACCGTCGATTTTCCAGAACCGCTTGGTCCCAAAAGACACGTCATTGTTCCTCTTTCGCATTCAAGTCCAAACTGAATTGTTTTTGATTCCCAACTTTTATGAATATTTCTTGCGCTAAAATACATTTTTCCTCTTTGTAGCAAAGATGTGAAAACGGTGAAGATTTTTCCACCACCCACACACACTTTACTCTACACTTTTTTCTAATTCTATTGTTATTACTGCTCCACCGCCAGCCGCATTTGACGCTGTAATTGTACCGCCCATTGATTCTACGATTGTTTTTGCAATTGAAAGTCCAAGCCCAGAACCACCAGCAGAACGTGTGTGAGAACTATCCGCGCGGTAGAAACGTTCAAACACATGAGAAATGGCATCATCAGGGAAGCCAGGACCATTATCTTGAATGGAAAGACAAACTGTTTTAGGAAGATTTTCATCGGGATTACCGCGCCGTTCCCCCCCTCGCGATGCCCCATCAGCACTGCATTTTATTTTTATCGGATTCACACCGGCAAACTTGCAAAACTTAAGACTATTGGAAGTTATAACCGTAATTACCTGATGAAGCAATTCCAAATCAGCATGAAGATAAAGAGGATTCGCCCCCTGCGAAGAAGCATTTTCAGCCCCCCTTGCTGGCCCCTCGGTCTCAGTTCCGTCTTCAATTTCAAATTCCACATCTGGATTCACACTCAAAGTTTCTTCTTTAATCCGTTCAAACAAGGCGCGCACATCAACTTTTTCAAAATTGGGCTGAACACGGCCGCTTTCAAGACGAGACATTTGCAGAAGATTCGTGATTATTGCTTCCATAGATTTTGTTTCTGCGATAATTGTTCCAAGTGATTTTTCAAGCTGAACAGGATCATCTTTTCCCCAGCGGCGCAAAAGATTTGATTGTCCCAAAATTACGGCAACCGGAGTTTTTAATTCGTGCGAAACATCACTTGTAAACTGTTTTTCGCGGTCAAAATCTATTTTAAGACGGGCAAAAAGTTCATTAAAAGTGGAAGCAAGTTCATCAAGTTCATTTTGATTTTCAACTTTGGAAGAAGAAAGTGGCAGCATTGTATCAAGATTTGAACTTCCAATATGACGCGCCATTCCAGTCATGCTTACAACCGGCTTTATAGTACGTTTTGTAATGAACATAGAAAAAAGAAAACTCAAAAGCAAAACTGGAATAAAGGCAATTACACAAACTTTTGGAATCTGACGTACAATTTTGGAAGAAGAATCGGTATCCATATTAAGTGCAGTCTGTACAAAAACAAAATCTTCGCCAATTTGAACGGCTTTTGTATAATAAAGAATATTCAGAGCGCCATCCAAAAAGTAATTTTCATCATAATATTTTTTTGCACCACTTTCTGTTTCACTAAGGCAAGGAAGGTACGGATCGTTGGTGGCAATTGTTTTTGGTTCAAGATTACTATCCCAGTCAATTTTATAAACCACATAAGTCATATAATATGGAAGAGTTGAAAGAACTGGTTCTAAATCATCATCATGCAAAAGCGAATCCGCAACAAGGTCTGCTCCATCTATAAGTTCATAGCTTTTTTGGCCACGCAAAACAAGACTTACCATGATTGTAAACGCAACCGAAAAAACAAGCGTAACAACCGAAAGTAAAATCGAAAATCTTAGAGAAAGTTTGAACGGAACTGAATGAAAAAATTTCTTTGTTTTCATAAATTGGCAGCGCCCACTGAATACATTTTTTAATTTATAAAATTATGCACAAATATGAGTGCAAACTAATTTCCGCTTCCGTCTATCATCTTGTAGCCCATTCCGCGAACCGTCTTAATATAATCTTCACCGGCTGCCTGGTCAATTTTTGAGCGCAAATATCCAACATAAACATCGATTGTATTTTCGTCTATATAATGACCTTCGCCCCAAACTGCATCAATAATCTGGTCGCGAGTAAGAACCTGATTCATTTTTTCAAGGAAGAGTTTGAGCATCATAAATTCAGTTTTTGAAAGCGTAAGCTCGTCGCCTTTTAAGGTAACTTTCATACTTTCTATAGACATAACCAAATCACGATTTTTAAGAACAGACGGTGCACCAGCAGTTGCATTTACACGACGAAGGACAGCACGCATTCTGGCAAGAAGTTCTTCAATTTCAAAAGGCTTTGGAAGATAATCATCGGCTCCGGCATCAAGTCCGTTTACACGATCGTAAGTTTCTCCACGCGCAGTTACCATAATTACAGGAACATTTGAATTTTTACGGATTCGACGCAAAACTTCAAGGCCACTTAGTTCGGGGAGCATAACATCAAGAAGAATTAAATCAGGCGAAAAAGACTCAAATTTTTCAAGAGCTTCACGACCAGTTGCCGCAACACAAGTTTCAAAACCTTCGTGGTCAAGTTCAAGTTTTACAAAATCGCTGATTCCTGCATCATCTTCTACAATAAGAATTTTTTCCATAAAATGTCCGCTCCTTTTTATTTATTCAAAGTGATTTTTTTTGATGCAACAGTATTTCCGCCGCCAGTTTTTACACCTTCAATTTTTAATTCAATTGGAAAATCTGCATTAACAACAAAACGAACCTGAGTTCCTTCACGATTAAAAACAGGTTTTACTGCTGATGAAAGCGGCTTTGAATTTACAAGAACATTTTTTCCACCAAAAGTTGCAGGATTCACAGCCGTAGAAAAGAAAACATCAATCTGAACGCCACCTTCTACACGTTTAGCCTGAGCAGAAAGAACTTCTCCATTTTCGGAAGATTCCTGAACACGCTGTCCGCGATATTTAGCTTGAGAACTTAAAACTGCCGGCAAAAATAAAACAAATGCCAGAATTAAAAAAGTTTTCTTCATATTCATACGCTTTATTATAGAACATTCCGCTACGCTTTTAAATGATTTTTGTATGATTTTAAACTAAGAAAGTTCTTATTTTTTTCTAAGTTAGTGTTCATGCAAATGGGGAGCGGAATAAAGTATAGTAAAAACATCTCCTGATTAAGGTGAACTTCATAAAAGAGAGGTAAACTTATGAAAAAGACAATAACAACAATTACAGCAATTCTTTTTACAGCAGGAATTACAAGCGGTACATTATTTGCAGAATCAAAAACAAAGGCAACTTCACAATCTCAATTGAACGAATCTAAAAAAACAGTGACAACGGTAACAACAACTACCACAACAACAGTTACCGAAGAAGATGACGAACATGATTGGGATTACTATTTTGGAAAGAAAAACAAAAGTCCTGTTTCAACATCACCAATTACAATAAAACCCGTTACAACAAATCCTATTACTTTAAAACCAGTTACAACCGACCAGTCAAAAAAGAAAAATGAACCTAAGCCAAAATATGAACCTAAGAACAACTCAAAAACAAAAAATCAGCCTAAGCCATGTCCACAAGCAAAAAAATCAGGTCCAAAACCAGTTGACGGCTACGATTTAGATGATTTTTTCTTTGACATCGACAAAATACGTTATACTCGCGACGGATTTATTGAAATTCACACAGTTACCGGCGTTACAATAAAACTTTCGCCAGATGAATTCAAAATGCGATTCAGATTTGATTAGTTCTAGTTTGAAATGTGCCGTCAATGTGATACAATGTCCACATGGAAATAAAGTCTAGCATTTCGGCAGTTTCGCACATTCATACACTTGCCGCCAGTTTTTTGCAGGACAAACTTGCAACAAAAGGACTGGCGGATTTTGTTTCTTCACACGGAAATATTTTGTTCCAGCTGAATACTAACGGAAGCATGACAATGAAAGAGATTGCACGCCGAATCAACCGCGACAAATCCACAACTACGGTTTTAATCCGCAAACTTGAAAAAGAAGGTTTTATTAAACGTGAAAGCGACGGAAATGACAGACGAAACACCATAATCACGCTTACCGAAAAAGGCAAAAACTACAACGAACAGACCGCGGAAATTTCAAAAGAACTTCTCCAGACTTTTTACAAGGATTTTACGGAAGTCGAAAAACTGGAATTTTGTCGGCTGTTGGAAAAAGTTGTAGGGAATTTTGAGGAGAGTTAAAAATGAAAAAACACGTACTTTTATCGGCAATATTTATTTTGGGAAGTCTTGCGTTTGCCCAGAATCCTGTAATTCAGACTTGTTTTACGACCGACCCGGCACCTATGGTTCACGATGACACACTTTATGTTTACACAGGTCACGACGAAGATAATGCTGATTTTTTCTGGATGCAGGAATGGCGCGTTTATTCTACAAAAGATATGGTAAATTATACCGACCACGGTTCTCCGCTTGCTTTGGAAGATTTTTCCTGGGCAGATGACAGGGCTTGGGCGAGTCAATGTATTTACAGAAACGGCAAATTTTACTGGTATATTTGCGCTCATTCAAAAATTTCTCATGGAATGGCAATTGGCGTTGCAGTTTCTGATAATCCTACTTCTGGATTTAAGGACGCACTTGGAAAACCGCTTTTTGAAAATGGCAGCTGGGACCACATTGACCCAACAGTTTTTATTGATGACGATAATCAGGCATGGCTTATGTGGGGAAATCCGCGCGTTTATTATTTAAAATTGAATGAAGATATGATTTCTTACAGCGGAACGGTCGGTCAGCTTAAAATGGACGAAAAAGCTTTTGGTGCACCTGTTGAAAGCGAACGTGATAAAAATAAAAAATACAAAGACAGCTATGTGGAAGGTCCGTGGCTTACAAAACGAAACGGAAAATATCAGCTTTTGTATGCGGCTGGCGGAGTTCCAGAACATATAGCTTATTCTGTAAGCAACAACATTACGGATGGATGGAATTATGCCGGTGAAATTATGCCTCTTAGCAACACAAATTCTTTTACAAATCATTGTGGCGTAGTTGATTTTATGGGACATTCTTACTTTTTCTACCACACAGGAAAATTACCAAAAGGCGGTGGATTTGGTCGAAGCGTTGCAGTTGAGGAATTTACTTACAACAAAGACGGAAGCTTTCCAAAAATTATGCCGACTGATGAAGGGGTAAAACCGATTGCAAATTTTAATCCGTATCAGAAAGTTCAGGCCGAAACTATGGCTTTTTCTTCGGGAATTAAAACTCGTCAGAATAAAAAAGAAGGCGTTTACGTTAGCGACATTCACGACGGAGACTATATAAAAATTCAGTCAGTTGATTTTGATTTGGCTTCTTCTCGAAAATTTATTGTTTCTGCGGCAAGCGGATTACGAGGCGGCAAAATTGAAGTACGAATTGACAGTCCAAAAGGCAGACGATTTGCAGAACTCAAAATAAACGGAACCGGCGGATGGGAATGCTTTGAAGAATTTTCAACAAGCTTTTTTGGCAAACCCGATGGAGTTCACGATTTGTACCTGATTTTTACCGGTAGAAAAGGCCCTGAACTTTTTAATCTGGACTGTTGGGAACTCCGCGCAGAATAGCGTTCTTGACTAAAAACAGTTCGCTGGGCACAACTTTAGACTGTCAACTTTAGGCCGTCAATTTACACAGCGGCCAAATTTCACTATACTCTAGCTATTCTTTTTTGGAGGCCGATTATGGGCGGAGTATTCGGGGTTGCGTCTAAAACAGACTGCTCTTTGGATTTATTTTTTGGCGTTGATTATCATTCACATTTAGGAACCAGTAAGGGTGGACTTGCGGTTTTTACAGACAACGGAAAATTCGAACATTCAATTCACAACATTAAAAATTCTCCGTTCAGAACAAAATTTGAAAATGATATTGATGAACTGCACGGAAAACTTGGAATTGGCTGTATTAGTGATTACGAACCGCAGCCTCTTCTTGTAAATTCGCATCTTGGAAGCTTTGCAATTACAACAGTCGGTCTTATTTCTAACAAAGATGAACTTATTAAGGAAGTTCGCGAAAACAGCTCAACACACTTTTTGGAAATGAGCGGTGGCGAAATTAACCAGACAGAACTTGTTGTAACATTGATTGACCAGAAAAAAACAATTCTCGAAGGCATTCAGTATGTTCAAGAAAAAATCAAAGGCTCTATGACCATGTTGATTATGACTTCTGAAGGAATTTACGCTGCCCGAGATAAACTTGGAAGAACTCCACTTCAGATTGGCCACAAAGACGGCGCTTACTGTGTTTCTTTTGAAAGTTTTGCTTACGTAAATCTTGGTTATACAGACTGTCACGAACTTGGACCTGCGGAAGTTGTATTTATTAATTCAGACGGATACAAGATTTTGCAGAAACCTGGCGATAAAATGAAAATCTGTACCTTCCTTTGGATTTACTACGGCTACCCTACTTCAAGCTACGAAGGTGTAAACGTTGAACAGATGCGTTACAACTGCGGAAAATTCCTTGCAATGCGCGATAAAGATTCAGTTCATCCAGATTCAGTTGCAGGCGTTCCAGATAGTGGTACAGCACATGCCGTTGGTTATGCAAATGAATCAGGCATTCCTTTTACACGTCCATTTATTAAGTACACACCAACCTGGCCTCGTTCTTTTATGCCAACAAACCAGGAACAACGCAATCTTATTGCCCACATGAAGCTTATTCCAGTTGAGCCGCTTATTAAAGGAAGAAAAATCCTTCTTATTGATGATTCAATTGTACGCGGAACCCAGCTTCGTGAAACTACAGACTTTTTGTACAACAGTGGTGCCAAGGAAGTTCATATTCGTCCAGCCTGTCCGCCGCTTGTTTTTGGTTGTAAATATTTAAATTTCAGTCGCTCAAAGTCCGAAATGGATTTAATCACCCGCCGCATTATCCGCGAATTTGAAGGTGAAAACGTAAGCGACGAAATTCTTGCCAAATACTGCGACCCGGATTCCCCAGAATACGCAAAAATGGTAGAAGAAATCCGCAAGCAGCTCCACTTTACAACATTACGTTTCCACCGCCTCGACGACATGCTCGA
The DNA here is from genome assembly GCA_024680155.1 of Treponema sp. Classification (GTDB taxonomy): domain Bacteria; phylum Spirochaetota; class Spirochaetia; order Treponematales; family Treponemataceae; genus Treponema_D. The sequence continues at coordinate 2,773 of JAILCM010000028.1, read as the reverse complement.
CAGCACCGGCCTGGATCATTGTAAACTTTGTACCTATTGCTGGAATGGAGTCGAATAGCATTTAGCTATTAGCAGTTAGGGAGGGGGAAAGCCTTCCCCTCGCTCGCACTTCGTTGCTCACTACCCCTTCTAGCGGGCACAATTGCTTGCAAAACAAATTGTAACAAAGATAAAATCACGTAACTTGGGCGGCCCGCAACGCCCGAATGCGTCCTTGTCAATTTTATAATTAGATAAAAGCTAAGAAAAGTATGATTCGCTTACAGCTTAGATTCACAGGCCGTGTACAGGGAGTTGGTTTCCGGTGGACGGCGCGAAACATTGCAGATTCTCTTGGACTTACCGGCTGGGTTATGAACGATTACGACGGCACGGTCCTTATGGAAGTTCAGGGACGCAAAGAAACCATTCAGAAAATGATTGAGGGACTTGAACACGGCACTTTCATCGAAATTGAACGAATTGAGCGAGAACAAATCCCTCTTGTAGAATACGAACGTTCATTCAAAATTAAAGACGAGTAGTAATTGCCGCCCAAACAAAAGCCCAGGCATGAGCAATCACCATTTTTCAAAATTATTTTATCTTCCACATAAACGGAGCAACTGGCACTACTTCTGCATTGTACAAATTTATAGGAGCAGGAGAATCGGTCCACAAATAGCGAAGTTCTTTTGCACCATCGCAATCAGCAGGAATTGTAACTGCAACTTCAGCCTTGCCAGTCAATTTTGCATCGCATGCTTTTACAAACGATTTTCCATTTTTTTCGCCATAAACTGCAAAACCATGAACGGCATCACTTTCTTTTGTAAAATCTGCACTTTTTCCGTCCGACTTAATTGCAAAAGATTTCAACGAAGAACCGCCACAATCAAAATGAACTTTTACGACAGAACCAGATACGTCGCCGCCAGCCGAACCAGCCGCTACAAAAACTTTTCCAGTCCCCGCAGCCGCCTTTTCAACTTCAGCAGCTTCAAACACACTTACCGGAGCAAAGTTTTTCTTATATGCAAGACGCAAAGCCTGCTCGCCTGCCCTGGTTCCAGTTGTACGCTTTTTTTCAGGATGTAAATCATTCCATTCGCCGGCATCGATTGCAACTACAAGAGCGGTATTTTTATCTGCCTTAACTGCAGCTGCTTGAGAATCGCGGATATATGCCCAGCCGCCGTTTTCGAACACGCTTGTTTCGGCATTTCCATCGCTCCAGTTTGGAAGCTGAATCACAACAAAAGGCATGTCTTTATCGGCATAAACAAACTTTTTGCGCCACAAATCCATCATTTTAAGTAAAAGCTCTTTGTAAATCGAAGCACGTCCGGCATCACTTTCGCCCTGGTACCACAAAGCACCTGCAACAGCCTGACCAAAACATGGAGAAAGCATTCCATTGTACAAAGCAGTTGGAATCCATTCAAAAAACATTCCAGGAGGACAATCACGAACGGAACATCCCGCTTTCATAATCCATTTTCCGCTGAGAGCAATTTTTTCGCCATCGGATGGAAGAACTTCGGTAAAGTTTTCAACGTTTCGGCTTGCGCATGGAGCAATTTTTACATTGTCGGTAAAAAGGAAGTATGGTTTTTCTTCGTAAAAGCGGATTTTTCCAAACGAAGAATTTTTCTGCAAACGCAGGGTGATTGTATTTTTTCCTTCGTGTAAAAGGCCTGCAGGAACTGGGTACCGTCTTGGTGGATAACAATAATAGGTTACTCCAACCTGAGTTCCATTTACAAAAGCTTTATCGGCATCTACAATTGTTCCAAGCCAGAGCCAGGTTTGATGAGAATTAAAATGTTCAATTTGAGAGGCAGTTAAAGTGATTTCTTTTTTAATCCATACAATTCCAGCGCCACTAAATCCATCTAAAAAGCCCGGAATCGTACATTCAGACCAACTGACATCAGCCTTGCAAGCTTCAAAATCAAGTTTTTCCCAGGCGTTTTTAATTCCCTGATCAGCCGCATAAAGTTCACTATCCCACTTCTGCTGATTTTCCTTCATTTCTTTTTGTTTTGCGGTAATTGCAGAAGGAGTTTCGTATTTTTTTAATTCTTCAAGAAAATCTTTTCCACAAGTAAGCTCACCCAAAGCTTCTTTACTAAGCCATGAAGAAATTGGAGAGCCCCCCTGAGAAGCATTTATAATTCCAACAGGCATTTTTAATTCAGCTGCAAGACGTTTTGCAAAAAAGTAAGCAGTTCCAGACATTCCACCAAGAGTTGAATGAGAAGCTGCATCCCATTTTACAGGAATGACAGCTTTATCTGTTCCTTCAACACCAGCCCCCGCGCCAGTACCAGCTTCTGTTTCAATTTTTGCGCCGTCATTAGAAGCCTGGAGCGGAACAAAAAAATCATCAGATTCACCTTCGTAATTCCAGGTGATTGGAACGGTAACCATTCTAATAAGAGGATTTTCAGGCAAGGCAAACTCATCCGGGTAAGTAAACTTCATTCGCTCCATTGGAAGCTGAGCATTCGACTGACCAGAATTTACCCAAACTTCACCAGAATAAATCTGATATTCAAGAGAGTCTTCGCCACAGGAAAGCTTAAAAGCAAAAGGTCCGCCAGCATCTTCGCCGTTGAATTCAATCCCCCAGGCTCCCTGACTGTCTGTTTTTGCAGAAAGTTTTTGGCCACGGTATTCAAGCGTAACTGTACTGTTTTTTTGAGCAACGCCCTGAACTTTACTTGTTTTATTGTGCTGAACGACCATTCCGTCCGCATAAACACCTTTTGTTCGTATCATAAAAATCCTC
>JAILCM010000298.1 GCA_024680155.1 Treponema sp. | reverse complement strand
CTTCATTCTCATTGAAATACTTTGAAATCTGTTCAGGTGTTGCAGCTTCAGTAGGAACAAGAGTTTTCATGTTCTCTAATTTCTGCTGAAGTGATACAATTACTTCATTCATCAATCGGCCCCCTTAAGCTTATTGGTGATTCTGAGGAAGAGTAGTTGCAGCTGCACTTCCTCTTTTTATTTTGCACTTCTAAGCCCGTGCCAGGCCTTTACTCAATTTGTCATAAAACGAAAGTGTTTCAGGTTCCTGAATTACTTCCGTGATTTCCAATCTTTTCTCTCCGTTTCTTGCAAAAGGATTTGCAGGAACACAACAAATAGAAAACTCTAATAACTCCTGCTTACGGAAAATAAGATCGCATTCGCGGTCTTTGGCTTCCAGAAACTCAACTTCCTCCGCAATAAAACCAACAGAACCGCAGCGCAAAGCTCCGGCTTTAACTCTCTGTCCAATACTCCATCCGAATTCGTCAAACTCTTTTGAGTTGAATACAATATCTCCCTCCAGAACTGTTTCAGCTTTTACGTTTTCGGCATAGCCTATTGCCGGAATGGTGTAATCATGGCTCCAGAGTATTACTGGATTTGAAAGATAGTTTTTAAGATTCCATCCAGACGGATCAACTTTTTCAAAATCACGGTCTACATCAAAAGTGCTCATTACCCAATGGAATGAATCCTTCTGAACGTCAATGCTTTTGAAAATCTCGACCTGTGGTGAAACCTTTCCGCCGTGAGTATTTTCTTTTAAGAAACTCAACAGCTTTTCACGACATCCAAGTTCTTTGTTTTCAACACCGTCAATTTTTACAACCATTCCAACTCCCTATATAAAAATGTCTCATCTGATTATTCAGGGTAATGAAGTCATTCATACTCTTATAACCGATTTTCCGTTTCAGTCTTTTAAGATGACTGCTGACATTATTTTCAGTTCGTCCCAAATTACGGCTTGCTTCTTTAATAGATTCGCCATCACCTAGATGAAGTCCTACAAGCATTTCAATCGGTGAAACCTCAGAACAGAATTGTTTGTCTGTTCCAAGATGCTCTCCGTTCTCAATACCTTCAGCAACTTCTTTCGGATAATATTTCTGTCCGCTAAGGATTTTGCCCATTACTTGAGCTGTATCTTCCTTTCGCTCAATGTCAGAAATGTATCCGTCAACCGCAAGACCATGAAGCCTGTAGCCGAAGAATCTTGAAGCACAGCCAGTTTCACAAAAGAAGATTCTAAGCCTCGGATTCAGATATCTCAGGTAAGATAGTTTTTGTTCAAGAAAGTAGCTTAAGAAAAGCTTGTCAAAAATCACAATGTCGTCCTCACTAGCACTTTTCAAATCGTAGAGAAGATTTTCATCATTTGTACCGTCTATAACTTCCGTTTTACGGCTGGCAAGTTTTACTGCTACTTGAATACTTGTTCTTATAAGCGCATCCGTGGATGCTATAATAATATTTGCCATTATATTTTTACTTTCTCCTAACTTTTTGGCAGGTCAGAATTATCGAACGGAATAAGCGAGGTCGGGCGGTACCATATGTCTCCCCATGGTTTCTCTTTTTCTCCTCGGCTTCTTAAAACATCATTTATTGTTTTTAATCCCGCATTGATTTCTGCTATATCCCTGTTACTCTGTGCATCTTCCGATTCCTGCAACTCAGGGATGGTATTCAGATTAAACTCTCCAGTTTCCTGTAAGTTGAATCTCCTAAAGAATTGTACTTCCAGAACCTGTTCAAAGTTTCTTAGAAGTGGTATTAACGTAAAGTTCCAAAAGGCACGATGCTGTGAGTCAGTATCAGTACCGCTTAAGGAACTCTTTGAATCCTGTATATTCGCAACTCGCGGTGGAATACCATATTTTGCAAGCAGCGTATACAAGTTCCATTTCTTCATATCGTAAAGTTTCAGAACATCAGGAGTAAATGTTATTGGTTGATATTCAGTTCCTTTACCCAAAACAGCGACACGATTTTTCATGCCGTGACCGTATTTTTTATCCCAGGTACGGGCAAGTATTTCGGCTTCATTTTCAGTTAATACCTGGTCAGTTTTCAACAAACCTTTAGGTACGCCTCCTTCTTTAAGTAAACCGGTGTTTTGCTTTGCAGCAAGCAGGTCCTGTTCCACTTCAAGCCCAAGACTTACAAGTGGGCTAACCCCTCTGTATTCATTCCATGGATTCCAATCCTTAAAATGAATAAGCTCATCTGGAAGAATGAAAAATGGTTTTCCTGTGCCGCCCTGAGTGTAAACCCATTTCGTCACCTTCCCATCATTAACCACGTGCTGCATGTTGCGAGGATTCAGGACATGGAATTCTTTAGGAATCCCACATGAGTAATCCTCACCAAACCACCAGAAAGCTTCTCCATCGAGGCTCCACCAGGCACAAGTTTGTTTCCACAAATCAAACCGGCTGGTATACGTATTAGGAAAGTGGAAGAGCCTTGTAAGCGCACCGTCTTTTTGAACATTGCCATTTTTATGGATTTCGAATTCAGCTCGTGCAACATTGCGAGTTAAGATGTCTATACATACACTTACCCAGGCATGCTGCAGATAAGGATCAGAACAGGTTTTCTTTTCTCGTACAGAAAAATCATCTGCAACTGTTTCATTGTTTATCTGTTCAAAACTCTGTAACTGTTTCTGTTTTCGTTTTCTAAAAAGAACACTCACTTTCTGTATACCTTTATTATCGGAATCCCTTCCGAAGTAGTTTCGGAAACTATTTCATTACAATGCCACCAACTGCAGGACTAAAAATTGCGTATCGCATAGCGTCCATGTAGTGGTCATTCACTTTCACAATCTGGTTATTCTCATCACGAGAGTAGTCCCAGATTTCCCCAAGCACTCCGGTACAGTCTTTGCAAACAAAAAACTGTCCGCGCTCAATTTTTGCAATAATAAAATCTATTCCAGCATCCACGCTGTTATTTGCTTTAACACCTCCAGGCACTTCCTGAATTCTCTCTCCGCCAGCCGGGTCACAGTAGGTAACAAAGGTTTCTTTGTACCATTCCTTGGCCGTCTGGTTTTCAACGCTGGTTTTAGTCGTGATATTAAATCCACCGTAATCAGCAATTACATAAACACATTCGCCAACCCAACCAATTTTTACAGCTGCAATATGAAGTCCAAAATCCTGTCCGCCTGTAAACTTGTCGAACTTCTTCGGAAGCTTATCCCGAGGCAGAATCATCGATTCTTCAAACTTCTCATAAACGCTACCTTCTGGTTTTACCCAAAGACCGTCACGGAATCGGGCCCGCTGTTTTTCCGGCATGTTATCCAGAATATCTGTGATGTAGTCTTCATCCAGATTCTCAGCGTTATCCATCGGGTTCAGAACAGCAGAAGCATAAAGTTCCGGCTTATTCAGTTTTTCATCCGTCCGAGGTTCAATCTTTCGAATGAAAACTTTGTATGCCCAATGCATAGGCGAACACGGGTTACAATCATAAAAAAACTTATTCTTGCAGCCTTCAACTTTCATCGCTAATCGCGAGTAAGCTGTCGTTATCGCAGAGTAGGAAATCTGACTTACTTCGTTGAAATAAATAGTCACGTATTCGTGACCCAGAATCTTGTCTACCTGTTCTTTATCACCAAGGCCGCCAATCCAAATCTCAGAGCCATTCCAAAGCGTAATAAGTCCGTCATGAACATTTGCTTTGTAGTTGCTCGCTCCAATTGTCTTGTTAAGCCAGGGAATCAAGGTTTCATGTAATACAGAACTTCGAGCATCTTTCGCACGAAAGCGGCAGATCAGATGTCTGCTTCCCGGATAACGGCACGCACGGAAAATTACAGCCATTACAAGCACCGTAGTTTTTCCAGAACGTGAACCACCAAAAAGCAGAATGTGTTTTGCTCCAGAACTTAAAAGTTCAAGAGCTTTTATCTGTACCGCAGTCGGCTTAAAAAGCTCACGCATTACAAATCCTTAAAGCTGTCTGCAAATGTAATTGCCAGTTCTCCCTGTACCGGCTTATTTTCCTTGTCCGCTCCAGTAATAAACGAATCAAGCTTTGCAGAACGCTCAAGCAAATCCATTGCGCCATCTGCATTCAAATCTTCCGGCTTTAATGTCTTAATTCTTTTTTGAACAAGTTCATCAAAACCGTTAAGCATTTCCATCTGGCGTTTACGTCGTTCTACGCGTTCAGCCAGAATCTCTCTTTCAGTCTCCTTTGCAATGTATGCGTCGTATTCAGCAGCACGTTCATTCCAACGGAACAGTCGTGCATAACGCGCCCACGAGCCGTATTTGTTCGGCTCAATGCCATTCAGTTCAAGACAAGCTTTTATGCTTCGCTTATAGCCCATGGCACGATAAAGACAGAAAGCCTTAAAAGCTTTTGGCGATTCGTCAGGTAAACGAGCTTCCCAAGACTTCAAAGCTTCACAACCTTTGTTAGGTTCACTGTTTACATTTGCGGATGTCATAACAGCGTCCTTATCACTCAAATCCTTCCACCTCTCAAAATTAGCCTGAACAGTGTAAATATTCGGAACGGCAAAACTTGCCGGTTTTTCTAAGCTCCAACCACCATTGAACCAAGCCAGTCATACAAATCCTTTTTCCGGAAAATTACATGACGACCATAATTCACATGCGGTATCTTGTTTTCTTTTGCCAGCCTGTAAAGATAAGTCGTACTGAATTTCAGATAAGCCGCAGCTTCTTCGACATTCAAAATCTCAAGATTGTCATTCTCGTTTTCGTTCATACAAGCTCCTTCCGTAGGGCAAAAAAAAGCCACAACGATTTCTCGTTATGGCTTAATGATAAAACTATCCAATGTTTCTATGCGTTCATGTTTTGTAACCGTCCGTTCACGGATATGAACGGACAGTTCAGATTTATGAACAGAGTATATTTTTCATGCAGAAAGGTATTCATTCCAGGCACTCTGCATAATGTTTCGCATATTATTAAACTTCTCCTGGCTCTCATGGTCAGCGTAATGTTCAGACATTTTTTCTGTTCTGTGGCCAAGAATAGACTGTACAGTTTTCATGTCCGCACGCTGAGAAAGCATAGTAGCGCAGAAGTGTCGTAAGCTGTGGAATACAATATTTCTGTCTTTGCGTTCTTCTTCGTGTATGCCAATCTTATCAAGTGCAATATAAAAAATGTCATTGTAATATCCTGGGTAATAAGCTTTAGACGGTTCTTTCGGCTGGTAAAAAATATAACTCATATCACCGTACAACGGGTTTGTTCTCGCATGGTTCATAAGCTGCAGCATTGTAAGGTGGTCAACAGGCAAATCTCTGGTGTCCTTATTCTTTGTAGTTTTCAAACCGTCAGTCTCACTAAAGCTGTGTCGGATGTGAATAACGTCTTCTTCAAAATCCAAATCGCATACTCTCAAGCCGCTAATTTCTCCAGCTCTAAGACCGCAAAATGCGCCAAGTTTAAATGCCAGATAAGCAGTCTGGTTTTCCCAATCCAAATTAAGAAGCTCACGAACTTCGCTTTCAGTTGGTATTCCACGGTCCAAATGATCAGCCTTAAAACGCTCAACGCCAAACAAAGGATTTGTTTTTATCTTTCCGTTTTCAAAAAGCCAGCGTGTACAACGACTCGCAGAGTTTATAACTTTGTTTACAGTTTCACCGGCAAGTTGTTTTTCACGGTAGAGGTAAAAGAAAAAGTCATCAAGTTCCGGTTTAGTCAAATCTTCAATGCGTGTATCATCGCCCCAGTAAGGCCGCCAGTAATTCTTCACAAATGCATGCATGCAAAATGCGTGTTTCTTAGACATCGAATGGCCTCTGGAAATGTGGCGGTAAATAAACTCAGACTTATCATAATCCCAGAAGTTTTCAAGAGTATCGCAAAGCAAAAGCTTTTCGCCGCTTTCTGTTTCCGGCTCTTTTTCCACAAGAGGTTCAGAGTTCTTTTTCTTAATCACAACATAACGTTTTTTAGTTGGAGCAGGTTCTGCAGTTTCGTTTTTAATTTCAACAGGAGTTTCAACCTGTCCTTCAGAGAGAGTAGGAATAATAGATTTGTGTAATTTTTGAGAAAGGAGCTCTAGAGCCTGGAGTGCATCCTCTTCAGAAAGGTGTGCAACAAAGCTTTTTAAGTCACCCGAATAAAGCTCAGACGAACCGGATGCAAAAGCACGCGAATGACTCTTCGCAGCAGGAACTCCTTCTTTCAGCCACTGACCAGCAATAAGGGTCGCTTCAACCCTGTCCTTGGTATGTGTACTTTTACCAGGACCACGAGTGCCAGTAACAGGATCAACAAAGTAAACTCTGTAATATCCAGAACTGTTCTTTCCAAGATAAAACTGACGCATAAAAACCTCCAAAAAGGGTTTTCAGGCTAGTTTTCGTTATCCTGTCGTATATCCTTTTGTTTATCCTGTCTTGTATCCTCTTGCGATTGGATAGACGATTGGATAAAAAAAAGACCCCATTTTTCGACAGAATCTCGCAGTTTTTTCGTGGCTCAATCGCGGTCACCAGACTCTTTCATATGCTCTAAATCCTTATAACATATAGATTTAGGCATAAAAAAAGCACTTCTGTTCGAAGTGCTTTGAAAGAGCGGATGAAGGGAGTCGAACCCTCGTCATCAGCTTGGAAGGCTGAGATAATAAGCCGTTATATGACATCCGCAA
>JAILCM010000300.1 GCA_024680155.1 Treponema sp. | reverse complement strand
GTTTTTTCTGAAAGTTTAAAACAATGAGATTCTGCAATGTTTTCGATTTTTTCATGATTGCAGGAATGAACTTTTGTATAAATAAGTGCCTTTTGAATTTCGCGGGTAAGATTTGCAATTATGTTATTAACTTTCTGCCCGATTATATATCTTATATTAACCGAATCAATGTCTTCTGCTGCCCTGAATCCTGGAAAAATTACAGCCTGAATATCCGAAAGAATAGAAACAACGTTCTGTCTGTTTGGGAAATCTTCCGTATGATTTCTGTTTATAAGTCCGTAGCGGTCGTAGGAATCGAGAATTCCGTCAATCAGCATATCAATATTCATAAAAACCCCATTGCTTAAATGATATGTGATGTTAGCACAAATGAAAAAAAAGTTCTATCTACTAAGTGAATAGGTTTTATAAAGTCTAAGAATATCAAGAGTTTAAAAATATTTTGACATAAAATTATTTTGACGTGGAATGATGGTATGTTATAATGAAGCATGTTTGTATCAGCTTGTGTGAGTTTTATTTAAGAGGGGAAATTTTAAAAATTATGAAGAAAGTCATTTTGATTTTAAGTTTATGTTTTCTGACGGCGTTGTTTACAGGCTGTGCATCTGCAGGAAAGAAACAGGGTGCTGATAATCAGTGGAAATATGATTTGCTGGATGAATTTTATTCAATGGTTGATGAATCGAATTTTACTGAAGAAGTTGATTCTGTTCAATTGTCAGATGGCAAATGGCGAATGGTTTATTATAATGTGTACAACAATTATACTGATGAAGAATGGCAGTTCTTAAATAGAATAAATGGAAATATCTGGGATTTTACGCTTAAAGATGGTGAGCCTGATTTTACAGAAGGCTGGGATTATGACAAATATACTATAGAAGGTGATGTCGCAAAACTTTTAGAAAAATATTCATGGTTCAAGTGGGGACTTGATGGAAATGAATATTTTAGTTTAAATCAGAATCAATACAAAGAAAATGATGCTGTAAAAAAATGTTCTGAACTATTAAAAAACAGGGTTTTACCAGGTTTTTCAAAGCAATTACCGAAAGACAATGTTATTGTAATTAAGTCAAATGAGGCCAGAACAAAGTTTATTTATGATTATGGAACAAACTGGCGTCCTTATTTTTTTGGAATAGCAGAAGATAGTCCAATTAATACTGTTTCAGTTTATTTTATAAAAATGGAGTAGCGGGGCGTTGTAACCGAGTTTGCTCCGCAAACATCGCGGGGGCGGCGAATGAGCCCCTGCTGAGGGGGTAGCCGAATCTTTAGATGAGGCGCAGGGGGAGACTTCCCTCTCTTTTTATACAAAAACTATTGCAAATTTTTAATAAATTTCGCAAAATTACAGTAAATTTTATTGACATAATTTTTCACTTAAACTATATTTCTAGAACGCACGTTTATTCTATAAGTTGTGTGGATTTGCCCCAGTAGCTCAGTTGGTAGAGCACCACATCGGTAATGTGGAGGTCTGCGGTCCGATTCCGCACTTGGGCTTTTAGAAACTTTTATGTGAAGTTTATTTTAGGAGTAATAAAATGGGAAGCAAAAAGAAGGGTGCAGTTGAAATTATTGCTTTGCAGTGCACTGAATGTAAGAGAAAGAATTATACTACTTACAAAAACCGCAAGAACATCACTGGTAAGCTCGAAAAGAATAAGTATTGTCCATTCTGCAAAAAGAGCATCTTGCACAAAGAAACAAAAGCTAAATAATTTAGCTTAAATTAAAATTGATTTATTATCGGGTAAAGCCGGTTTTAAATATTTAGGGCAGTAGTTCAGCTGGTAGAGCAGCGGTCTCCAAAACCGCCTGTCGTGGGTTCAAATCCTGCCTGCCCTGTTTTTTTTATATAAGGAATAAGTGTTATGGCAAAGATAATTCGTTTTTTTAAAGAAAGTGGAGCTGAATTAAAAAAGGTTGTTTGGCCTACAAAAGAAGATGTTTTTTCATCAATTAAAGTTGTTCTTATTTCTACAGTTATCATTGCTGTAATTCTTGGTTTGCTTGATTTTGGTTTTACTGAATTATTCAGCTTTATAATGGGCTAAGGTGGTTTCATGTCTAGAAACTGGTATATCCTTCATACTTATACTGGCTACGAAGGAAAAATTGAACGCTCTATTAAATCTTTAATCGAAAAAAAAGAAATTGATCCTGATGTAATTCTTGATGTACGTGTTCCTGTTGAAGAAGTTGTTGAGATTAAAGATGGTAAGAAAAAATCACGTAATAATAAATTTCTTCCTGGTTATATAATGATTGAAATGGATCTTCCTGAACTTGGATGGAAGGCTGTTTGTGCTCAGTTATATAGAATTCAGGGGGTAACAGGCTTTGTTGGATGTATTAGTCGTAAAGACCGTCCTGTACCAATTACAGCGGATGAAGCTAAGAGTCTTCTTCAGAAGTCTGGTGTAATTAAAGGTGAAAAACAAGTTCATATTAAACAGTCATTCAATGTTGATGATGTTGTTAAAATTACCGACGGACCTTTTGCTACATTTACCGGAAATATCAAAGAAATTGTTCTTGAAAAAGAAAAACTTATTGTAGAAGTTCAGATTTTTGGACGTCCTACTCCAGTGGAAGTAAACTTCCTTCAGGTTGAAAAAGCCTAAGTTCTTTTAAATTTGCAAAATCAGGGGTTTGTATCCCAAATGCAAACCGCTAATCCTGTTTTTGGGAGAAGTGCAAGTCCGTTGGACATAGGCATTTCGTTAGAGTTAGCTTTTTATAGCGACTCACACCAATATTGGGAGAAATAAAATGGCTACAAAAAAAGTAACTGCCGTGATCAAATTGCAGTGTCCTGCAGGAGCAGCAACTCCAGCTCCTCCAATTGGACCAGCTCTTGGACCTCACGGTGTAAGTGCGCCAAAATTTGTTCAGGAATTCAATGACCGAACAAAGAGTATGGAAAAAGGTCTTGTTATTCCTGTTGTAATCACAGTTTATCAGGACAAATCTTACACATTCATCCTTAAAACACCACCAGCAGCTGTTCTTATTAAGAAAGCTTGCAAAATCGAAAAAGGTTCAGGAAACCCTCTTCGTGACAAGGTCGCAACTCTTTCAAAGAAAGATTTGGAAGAAATCGCTAAAACAAAGATGCCAGATATCAATGCAAACGATATTGAAGCAGCAAAGAAAATCATTGCCGGTACTGCACGCAGTATGGGTGTAGAGGTGGAGCAGTAATATGAAACATGGAAAGAAATATAACGCAGCTGCTGCAAAGTATGATCTTTCAAAGAAATATGATGTAGCTTC
>JAILCM010000293.1 GCA_024680155.1 Treponema sp. | reverse complement strand
AAAAAATTACTGTTATGCCATGCGGCTATTTAATAAATCCTAATCGCCATTGTCGTTTTTTGCTTCCTGAGTCAATATCTGGCGTGTAAATTATTCTTCTTTTTCAAGTTCCTGTATCTGTGCGGTTGTAAGCCCGGTTAGTTGTGTAATCTGTTCTGTAGAAAGTCCAAGTTTTATTGCTTTTTTTGCAGTTTCGTATCTGGCTTCTTTTCGTCCAAGATTTAGACCTTCCTGCCGTCCAAGATTTATGCCTTCTTCTCGTCCTTCTTTAAGTCCCTGTTTTCTGGCGGCTCTTCTTACAATTTCTTTTTGTTCTTCCAAAACATCAGTGAAGTACATGTATTCATCCTCCCATTTGGTGTTCTGTTTTGCAATCTTTACATTTTCTTCAAGCGTATGCGAGAATTTTGTGGATGCTCTGTTTGTCTGAATAAATTCTAGAAGTCCTTTTAAATCCTCGTCATCAGCTACATTGTATGCTTTACAATTATAAAATACCTTATGAGTTTTGTCATTATATTCGAAGTCTGGTTTTTCAATAAAACTCTGTCTTACAGTATATACAGGAAGATTGCAGCCAAACGGGTCGCCCTTACAAATAAAAAGTACGTAGCTTTCTTTTAATCTTGAAAACTTTGTACGTTTCTTTGTTGTTGCTACATCCATTGCGCCCTGATAGTATCTTGCCCGCAAATCCAGATTTTTAAAGCTTGTGGTTTGAATTTCTATATCAATAATATGTTTTGTATCCTTTAAAAATACATCCAGCCTGATACTACGTCCTTTATACGACGGATGAAATTCTTTTTCAGTATTCAGATATTTTATATGTCCGATTTTTATTGGTAAAAGAATTTCTATAAACTCACGGCATATAGACTCGTCTTCCATAATTTTACAGAAAAGAAAATTATCTGCAAATGTAAGTTCCTCCCACGACTTTGAAAATTGCCCTCCGTAAAATTGTTCTTCATCATCTTCGTCATAAAAATCAGATTCAACAATGTCTTCTTGCATTTTTGTTCTCCTATGATTTTAAAATTTCCCTACATTTAATATGTCTTTAAAAATCTTTTTCGGACCAAATTCTGCTAAAAATTTTGAAAAAACAAAAAATGTTAAAACTAAAACACATATACCTCACAAAAAACTAAATCATTGTAAATAAGAAAAAATTGTACTATAATATATGAACTTAAAACGAGGTACAAAGTGATAAAAGAATTTCTTCCTTACGAAACTGTAAGAAACAATGCGCTCAAGCTTGCTCACAAAATTTACAACGATGGTTTTATTCCTGATGTTATTTACTGTTCGCTTCGTGGCGGCGCATATATGGCAAATGTAATCAGCGAATATTTTAAAATTGTAAGTAAGGTAAAACATTTTCATCCGGTTCTTTATGCTGGTGTAGTTGCACGTTCTTACAACGATGTTTCGCAGCATACAAAAGTTTATATTGACGGTTGGACTTATCCGCCGGAAAATCTTCGTGCTGGAGACAAAATCCTTCTTATTGATGATATTTTTGATTCTGGTCGTACAATCAACTGTCTTGTTGAAACTCTTATGAACAGTCGTGGAATTCCGCGCGAAGATATTAAAGTTGTTGTTCATGATTACAAATATTTTACTTATTATGAAGAACAGCTTCCTATTCAACCGGATTATTATTGCCGAAAATTTGAAATAAATACTCCTGACGAAAACCGCTGGATTCATTATATGAGCCATGAACTTGTGGGACTTTCTAAAGAAGAACTTGAAGAATACTATTATAAAGTAGACCCTGAACTTAGAAATGTTCTGGACCCTTTTTTGGGAAAAAAGTAATAATTTCAGGAGAATATGAAAAAACTTGCATCTGTTTTTTTTAGTCTGATTTTTCTCTTTTCTTCAATTGAACTTACTGCGCAGATTAATGTTTTAAGTCCAGTAGAAGGTACTTGGGCTAACAAGCAGATGCTCGTAATTGATGATTCCGACAACAACGAATATTTGTATTCAATCAATGGTTCAGACCCGGAACTTTTTGGTTTTGCCTATGACGGTCCTGTTTTAATTGATATGACTGGTGAGGTTGAACTCCAGATAAAAAAGCTTGGTTCCCGTGATTCAAAAGTAATTCATTTTAATGTTGA
>JAILCM010000227.1 GCA_024680155.1 Treponema sp. | reverse complement strand
TTACAATGGAATGGAACTTTCTAAAACAAATCATATTCCACGAAAACTTGATTCTATGCTGACAGAATTACGTCGTAAAAATCTTGGATTTATTTTTCAGACTTTCAACCTTATTCCGGTTCTTAACGTTTTTGAAAACGTTGAGTTCCCGCTTAAAATAGGCAGTTCGCCAGCAGCAGACACAATGAATCCTGCAGAACGCCGTGAATGGATTGATTTTTTAATTGAAACAGTTGGACTTACACAGTGGAAAACTCATAAACCAAGTGAATTGAGCGGAGGTCAGCGCCAGCGTGTAGCAATTGCACGTGCGCTTGTAACAAAGGCACCAATTATTCTTGCCGATGAACCAACCGCCAATCTGGACAGCAAAAACGGAGATCAGATTCTTGAGCTTATGAAAAAACTAAACGAAGAATTAAAAACAACTTTTGTATTTTCTACACACGATGCAAAAATTGTAGGAATGTCCAATCACGTAATCAAAATTAGTGACGGACATATTCTTTCTGCCTGATATTAATTTTAGTAGTTTAAATTTAAATCAAAATAAGTTCCAACAGTCCACTTACCTTTTGAAGTATAAGGTTCTCCGTAATCCCATCGAACACCGTTCTTCCAGTCACAATTTGGAAGAAGTCCGCTGATAATTACACCAGGCTTAATGTATCCCTTGTTATTTGTAATATCGTGATTTAACTCTACACCAACCTTTATGTTATGATTTGGACCAAGTCGTTTTACACCACCATCAAAGGCAATTCGATGAGTTGTATCTTTACCAGAATATTCATCATTTTCGTCTTTCAAAAATTTGCAGGCCATCTGATATTCAATATTAAAACCTACTGCAGGATCTTTTGCATCCCACCATTTATACAAACCACCTGTAAATACCATCTGATGGAATGAATCGCCATGAATAGTCTGTTTAAAAGCCTGTCCGAATTTTTCATTGCTGTCAAAACGACAAAGCCCCTGTCCGTAAATATCTGCACCAAGAATTGTACGTTTTACTTCCAGGCCTAATAGAGGACCAACCTCTATATTTTCAGTTTTAGGTAATCCATTTTCTTGTATGTATGTTATTTTTGTAGATTCATGTTCACCGCCACGACCAAAAACGTTAAAAGAAGTTTTTTGAATTATCATTTCTACAGAGGCAGCAAAAATCATATCTTCAAAGCTTGGTTGAGAATCAGAACCTTGATACATTGCAAGACCTGTAATTGTGCCGGTCCAGACAGGAATACGAAGCATAAAAGACGTCCCCTTTCTACTGTCAAAAAGGATGTTAGTATTTTCAGCCCCTACAGCAACAAATTCATCTACTTTTACGGTTGTAGCATTAGATGCAACAGTGAGTAATCTTGGATATCCCCAGGTTGTTTGTTTTTTTCCTGCTGTAAAATAGAGTTTATTTTTTACGATGTAATCAAAATAACACTCAGATATAGCAAATTCATATCCTGGAAACCCCATTGCAAAAGTTCCTTTTACCATAGTATCTGGAGTTGGATGCGAATTTAGATAAAGGTAATTTGTAAAAGTAAAATAGCTATTTGGATCATTTTTACCTTCTACAATCTTATCCTGAATAACATTTTCCTTTTTTCCGTTAGCATTTGTAATTTGAACTCTCTCTTTTCCATCAATATATTCATCAAAATACTGCCATCCAAGGCCAAACTCACTGTCCAAATGTCCAGAAAATCTTAAAGGATAAGTTCCATCATCATTTGTTGCAGGTGCTTTAGGATCTACAACAATTACTGCCTCTGTATCAGAAGCATTATCAAACATTGCATCAAAATCTTCATCAAAAGCTTCTAATGCTTCATCTTCAGCTACAAACTCACTTTCATTTGACTGAGAAAATACAGGCATAAACAAACAAGCCAGCAAATTAAGTAAAAATATTTTTTTGTTCATTATTGTACACTCATAGTTTCAAGGTAAGGCTTTGTATAAACAATATCATCAACTTTTGCAAAAGAAACATTGCTTATAGAAATTACAGTTTTTTCATATTCCATTTTATCATTAATTTTTTTACCACGAAGGTGATCCTGAATTACCATATTTACAGGAATTGATTTTTCGCCTTCAGCAGAAGTTACTTTTTGATATGATGGAACAGCAATTGTTCTTAAACGCTGATGAGAAAGACTGTAATCTTCGCGCTTTCGCATAAGGCCATCGCCTTTACTAACCCAAAGTTTTAATTCCGGGTATGCAACATTTTTAGAAACCGCTTTAAGAGTAAAAACTACACAATCAAATTTACCAAGTTTTACTTCTTCATAAGATTCCATAGCGTAATCTGTTACATAAAGCTGTGGAGCAAAGTCGCTAGTATTTGCATTTGTATTCTGAAACTTATCACGCGCAGAGCTGAATGTAAAACGTTTATCTGCCGGGTCATAAAACCAGATGTTTGAATCAAACTGAAGATAGCCTTTTCCTTTATCTTTTTCAGGACCTGTAATCAAAATTGTCCATTTTTTCTGAGAATCTCGGCGATAAAGGATAGCACTTAAAACGTTTCTACCCTCGCCCGGCTTGTCGTGAACAATCTGATAGTCACCTTTCATATCTGTATTATAAAAACAGGTATTATTTTCTGCTTTTTGTAAAAGAGCTGATGCTTCTGATTTTGAAATTTGAGCATTCAAAAATGCCGAACTTAAAATCAAAGAACCTATAATAAAAATTACTTTCTTTTTCATATTTTTCTCCCTGAATTAACTTTTTTATAATTATAATGCCCTGCATATTATTCGTTTGCCGAAATTGCATTACAAGGCATAATATTTACGCATTTTTTTACAGAATAGTAAACAGCAATAAGTGTTACAAAAATAACGCTTATCATAAGATACAAAAGTCCAGTTCCGTCAATTACTGGATGCAAATATCCTTTTGTAAGGAAAATTGAAAATGACGGAATAAAAGTAAACTTAATGCTTGCAAAAATCTTACATAAAATTCCTGCAAAAATAAAACCTGCGATACAACCAGACAGTAACAAAAATAAGCTTTCAAAAAGAAGACTTTTCATAATATCACGTTTCTTCATTCCAATTGCCATATAAACACCAATCTCGTTAATGCGCTTCATTACAATTACGCGGTAGGTACTGCCTATTCCGGCAACAATGATAATTACAAGAAGGATAATTATGAGTGTAATTATGGCTTTCATGGCGTTTTTTAAGATTTTTACATCATTTAAATTTGCCTTAAGCGGAATAATGGCTAAAGTATATTTTGAATAATTTCCTGCACCAAAATAGAAAGTCGTTTTATCTTCTACAAGCGGAAACATTTCAAAGTTTTTTTCAAAAACAGATTGAATTTCTTCCAATTCT
This sequence comes from Treponema sp., assembly GCA_024680155.1. Taxonomy (GTDB): domain Bacteria; phylum Spirochaetota; class Spirochaetia; order Treponematales; family Treponemataceae; genus Treponema_D. The sequence goes on along the minus strand of JAILCM010000227.1, from coordinate 1,515 downwards.
TTTTGTGTAAGGCCATTTCTTTTTGGAAACTGAACACAAATTCTATTTGAAAAATCAGGTTTATATCCAAAAGCTTTTCGTATAAACTCAAAATCCATATAAGTTGTAAAACGACCAAACACACTTGAATCCTGAAAAATTCCTTTTACAACTACAGGAACAGTATTTATATAACCTTTCAAAGTTCTAAGATAAAGAATCATTTCATCGCCAACAAAAATATTCAGTTTGTTAGCCATTGGTTCACTAATAAGAATTCCATTTGAACCACTTTCAATATCAAAATCACCAGCTAAAAAATTTAATTTAGAAAAGAGAGCCTTTTCATCATTAAAATTTACACCTTTTATAACCCTCTGACGAATTTCTTCTCCTTCGTAGAACAAAGAAGTTCTATTCTGTGCATCACAATCAAAACGAACTGTAACCACTGCATCATCAGGAAGCAATGAACGAATTTTTTCTGCATTTTTTTTATATTCAGGAAAAAAACGATACCAGGGATGATTACTCATTACACAAAAATCACCCCCATAATAAATTTCTGCTTTTTCGTTTAAGGAACGAAGCATTCCACGGCTTAAAAATAAACAAAAAAGAGAAACGCCTACACCAAACATGCAGATTAAAAAAAGTGATATATACTGCTTTTTTCTATATAAAAGTGAACGAAATCCAAGTTTAATCTGATACATTATTTAGCTCCTGTCATTGCAGTAACCGGACTTGTATTCAAAGCTGTATGAACCGGATAAATCCATGCAACCATACCAAGAAGAAGAGAAACACAAAAACAATTAAAAAGATTCGAAGCTTTTACAACCGTAACAAGTGTGTTTCCACCAAAAAGTTGAATTAAAAAGTTATTTGAAAAAGTAATATGCATAGAAAGAACTATTTGACTTAAAATGCAGCCTAAAATAAGTCCAATAAGGCCAGCAGTTACAGCAAGAATAAGAGTTTCTGCCATACACTGAAGCGACACAAAAAGTTTTGTAGTTCCTATTGCACGCATTGTTCCAATTTCCTGAATTCGGTCAAGAATATTTACAACCAGAGTATTATTTATAATGATAAAACCTGCAAACAATACAACAATTATACCAATATTAAGAATAAGACGCAGAAAATATAGATACATAGCTGTACTTCCAGCAGCACTACGCCAGTTAACAGCCTCAATATTCCAGTCATTATGCTTAAAATGTTTATTCATCTTTTTAATTAACTTGTCTATATCTTTATTATTTTCTACATCACAAACAATAAAATTCCATGAAGTTTCAGAAGCAGGACTTGTTTCCAAAGTCTTATTTTCAGTTTCTTTTTTGTCAGACTTTGCATCATTTTCTTTTGCAGAGGCTAATTCCCTAGCAGAAAAATCATCAGCATCATCAAAAAGAGAATCCAGATCATAATCAGAAAGCAGTTCTTCTGTAGTATCATCAAGTTCAATGTCATCAACGTCGTAGAGAGCACTCATTCCTAATAAATCTCTGGCTTTTGCAGAATTCA
>JAILCM010000219.1 GCA_024680155.1 Treponema sp. | reverse complement strand
TGCCGAGCGAATTGCCATGTATATTTATGACGGAATTATCTCAGAGTTAAAAAAAGAAGGACTGGATTTGTCTTACCAGAAAGATAAAACAGAACCAGTCCTTTATTGCGTGGACGTTTTTGAAACTGAAACATCCAGAGCTAGATATAGGGTGGATTAGTTACCGTATTTTTTTGCAGTTTCAATTACAGAGAAGAATGCAGGCTTTGCAGCAAAAGAATCTCCAATGTCGTAGCATGGAAGTGTATACAGTAGAGTTCCTTTTTTATCGGCAACCATATCATCTATGTTATTTGACTCTCCTTCAGTTCCCAAGTACAATTTTGTTGTTTTAACATTATCAATAATCTTGAATAACAGTGGATACTGTAAACAGTCACCTATCCAGTAGCGCTGGCCTTTTGTCTGAAGCCAGGAAGATTCATCATTTAATCCCCAGATTGTAATGCTATCTACACCATTTGCAGAATTTGTTTTTCTGTTATCAAGAAACACCTTAAAGAAGGCAGCATAGGCAGCAGAAACAGAATTGTATTGTTTTCCAGATGCACCTACAGTATCAGTTTCAGCATTATAAGATTCACAGGTTGCAATATCCAATTCAGTAATCTGAACATCAAGACCTTTTTGAATAAAATCTTTAATTTCAGTTTCAAATGCCGATGCAGAATTCTTTACACTATAATGAGATTGAAGTCCCATTGCATCAAGTCGTGTTGGCCATGAATCATCATTTTTATGACTGAGAATTAAGTCTGCTACACGAAGCTGACTTTTGTGTTTGTTGCTTGTTGTTGTGCCGTTTAATCCGCCGTAGTCATTATAAACAAGTTTTATATCAGTCGGGGCATATTTATTTGCAAATCTGAATGCATTTATAATATAGTCTGATGATTTATAATTCTCATTAGTATAATAGTTCTTTACATCTGAAGAATTGTTATATATTGTGTACCATTTTGAGCCAGATGTTCTAAGCCATGCAACATCGTTTGTATTTCTATCTGCATCACTATAAGAGCCATCAGAAGTTACTTCATTTATAACATCCCATGCCCAAATAATATGCTCTCCACCATTGTTTGTATTTTCCCATTCTGCGACGTGATTTAACATTGTCTTTACATACCATTCCAGACGTGCATCCATTACATCAGCAGAAACTAAAGTACCATCTCTTGTATAATCTTCTGTAAAGAAGGCGTCATCAGTCTGAGCGTGCCACAAAAGAACATGACCTCTCATCTTTAAGCCGTTGTTTTTACAGATTGTAAGAATTTCATCTATGGCAGAAAGACCTCCCAAAGAAGAAACTGTAGGAACTTCTGTTGTAACACCATTTGAACCTACAAAGTTTTCTTTTGCTGCAGGTCCGTTACCCCACCATTTAAATACAAACTGTGGCTTAAATTCATTTCCAAGAGAAATTGTATTTGCGTGTTTTTTAAGTCCTTTTTGAACATCAGAATAGTAAAGTTCTTTTGGTGTTCCCCAGCCTGTACCAAAATTACCATATTCTACAGCTAAGCCTACATAATCAAACTGATTTTTGTAAGTTTCGTAAAGGGAAGGTACTGAATCGCTGAGCCAGGTGTCTGTCGTTGTTTCTGTGCCAGAACTTTCTTTTGGAGTAACAGTTAATTTTACCTTTGAAAGAGAAATTGCAATTTTTGTTTTATCCTCAATATTGCGGGTAGAAAGGTAAAGTACGTTATTTTCACCAAGAGTAACTTCTGTTGTTCCTTTAACAGTAACCCAGTCGGTATTCCCTGTTGCAAATTCGTGTGAAGCTACAATAGGCCATCCGTCCATTGCAACTTGCCACATAAGATTTACTTTTGCGCCGGTATTATTTTCTACTTTCATGTCGGCGGAAAAATCAATGGTGACAGTTTTGTTGTTGTAATCAGAAAGAGGGTAGGTTTTGAAAGCCCAGCTTGCATTTGCTGTGTCCAGAGTTTCTATATCAGTTCGTTCCGACTCTTCGCTAGATTCAGAGTCTCCTTCAGATTCTGAACTTTCTCCAGATTCTGTGTTTTCATCAGAATCTTTGTTTTCATCAGATTCTTTGTTCTCTTCAGAAGTCTGATTAGTTTGTTCTTTTTCTTGATTATCATTAGGATTTGCGGAAGTTGTTCCTGTGCAAGATGTAAAAATCAGGGCTGTAGAAAATGTCAGCACTGCTAGAGTTCTAAGAAGTCTCTTCATTGTATTCACCTCAAAAAATAAATTTAGAAACTTTAGTAAATCTGACTTTTTATATGTGTTTTGAATTATAATCAAAAATAATTTTTTTTATATATAGATTTTCCCCTTGCATCAGAAAATTGTGTTATAAATTTTAGATTAAGGGGAAAATTCTATAATACATTTAGATTTGTACGTTTATTTTGCAGCGTCAATAACAGCATCAAATGCTTCTTTGCATACAAATTCTCCACTTGGATTTTTTGCAAATAAAAGCGGATATTGAGTTACGTTTCCATGCCATTTAATCTGATCGGGAGAGTTAATCCATGTAGATTCATCATTAATACCCCAAATTGTAACGCATGAAATACCATGTGCAGAATCAGTTTTTCTATTTTTTATGAACATTTTGAAGAAGTTGCCATAAACTTTTGCAAGTTCTGCGGAATCATATTTTTCTTCTGTAGCAATATCAAGCTCGGTTACATGAACATCAACTCCTTTTGCTGTAAAATCTTTTACAGCCTGTTCAAAGCTTGATGTAGTAGTGTATTTTCCTATGTGAGACTGCATACCCATTACATCAATTCTTGTAGGAAGTTCCTGATCATCTTTTGCTTTTATTACATCATCAAGAATTTTTAACATTCCGCTGCGTTTACCAGAATCTGTGCAACCGTAATCATTATATGCTAAAAGTACATCTTTTGGAGCGTATTTGTTTGCATAACGGAAAGCATTTACAATAAATTCATCAGACTTGTAAATTGAATACCAGTCAGAACCACTATTGCGTAAAGCTCCATTTTGTCCATCTGCTACAGCTTCGTTTACAACATCCCATGCCCAGATTATGTGTTCACCATTATTATTTGTTTTTTCCCATGAATCTATGTGTTCAAGAACTGTTTTTATATACCATTCAAGACGCGCGTTCATTGTATCTTTATCTACAAGACTTGCGTTTTCATTATAATCAACTCTAAAGAAAGCTTTTGGTGTTTGAGAATGCCATACGAGTACATGTCCACGCATTTTAAGACCAAGATTTTTACAAATTGAAAGATATTCGTCTTGACTTTTGAACGATGGAATTGATGAAGGAACTTTGATTGTTTTTCCGTTTGATGCTGTAAAATCTTTTTTGCTAGAATTTTTATTCAAAGCCCATGCAAAAATAAAATCAGGCTTGAACTCATTTCCCATTGTTGTTGTCGATGAATGTTTTTTCATGCCTTTTTGAATTTCTTGATTCTTAAGTTCGTCACCAGTAACTGCAAAACCAACGTAATCAAAATAATTTTTGTACGTATCTTTAAATGAAGCTACAGAATCATCACACCAGTATGGACCGTTTTCCACAACAATTTGAGCCGGTGTTCCAGTTCCTGTAACTGTAATATTATATTTTATATTTCTAAGTGAGATTTTTAAGTTTTTAATATCTGTTTGAAACGTTGAAAGATAGATGGATTTATCAGTTCCCAGTGAAATGTCCTCTTTTTTTCCAGAAACTTTTATATACTCCGATGTTCCTGGTTTAAAAGTATGTTCAGCAATTACAGGATAACTATCTATATTAACCTGCCACATAAGGCGTTCGTCTTTAGAACCATTGTTTTCAACTTTCATTTCTGCTGAAAACTCAATTGTAACAGTATGATTATTATATGCTGAAAGTGAGTAAGTTATGAATGCGTAATCATTGGTGCCAATTGTAGAACCATCAATTTCTGTGTCTTCTTGTGAAAACTCGAAATTTATAGAAGGCTCCTGTCTGCATCCTGTAAAAATCATTGAAAAAGAAAGAGTAAGTGAAAATAGTAAAAGAAATATTTTTTTCATTTTGTTTTCTCCATGCTAAAAATTTAGATTTATTTTATATAATAATTCTAACATGAAAAAAATCAGCGAGGCATAGGGGAAAGATTTTATATTAAACGTTTAACTGAATGTTATATTTATCTGTGAGCCAATTTGTTTGCGTGGTTTTCACACAATTCTTACAGGAACGCCCTGAGCTGCAAGAGACTCTTTAATTCCGCCGACTGTGTATTTTTTACTGTGAACCATAGTTGCAATCAAAGCCGCATCAGCCTTACCGTTTTTAAGAACGTCCGCAAGATGTTCAGGCGTTCCACCTCCGCCGCTTGCAATTACAGGTACATCAACATTTTCAGAAATCATACGTGTAAGAGGGATTTCG
>JAILCM010000193.1 GCA_024680155.1 Treponema sp. | reverse complement strand
TGGTTAATCAGTACAATTGTGATACGTCAAAACCTGTAAATACTATAATAGGTTTTGATGCACATTCAACAGATCAAATGATAAAGCGAATGGATTATGTAAAATTGATAAAATGATTACAATAGAAACAATGAACCGTGCAAAACTACACGAATCGATAATCAATAATTCTCAGATGACTTTTGCCCGCAGTGGCGGTAACGGCGGCCAGAATGTGAATAAGGTGAATACCAAAGTGCATCTGGTTGTTCCAGTTACTTCCTTGGGCGGCCTTACTGATGCAGAGGTTGTTCGTCTTCGTTCAAAGCTAGCCGCTATAATCAATAAGGAAGATTGTCTTTTTCTTGATGTAGATGATGAGCGCTACCAGGAACGCAATCGTGAAATTGCACTTTCCCGTTTGGAAAACAGAATTGTTCAGGCTCTGGTTATTCCTAAAAAGCGAATCAAAACAAAGCCGACTAAGGCCAGCAAAGAGCGCAAATTAAAGTTGAAGAAAATCAGAAGCGAGATAAAGAAGAACCGGGGGAAGATTATATAACAAGAAAAATAATGAAATTGAAATATAACAAAGAATAAACAAATCTCTGAGTATTGACGGAGCTGATTATATCCTAAATGTCAGAGCATCAAATTTCTGTCCATTATGCTCACGAATATCTTTTTTTGTATCAACTAAATGAAAGCCGATTTTTTCGGCAAGTTTTATCATAGGAATATTTCCGCTCCAGGTTTGAGTGTACACGTCATCTATTCCAATGGATTTGTAATATTTGATTGCTGCTGAAAAAGCCTGTTTTCCATATCCTTTTTTTCGAAATCTCATCGCTGGAATATCAATACCAAATGCATACAAGGAATCTTCATCTGTTGCTTCAAAATTTAAATCTATGCAATAGCAGGAAATCCAGCCAATAAGCTCACCAGTATTTTTTTCTTCTATTTCGAAAGCATATCTTCTATCATCCGGCTTTTTTTCTAAAAATCATTTTATAGAATGCAGTTAAACCAATCTTTTGATTTTCAATTTCTTTATCTAATTCATTGCCAGTTAATTCCAGAAGATACCAGTAAGCAGCATCCCAGTTCCACCACTCTTTTTCAGTAGTGAACCAGCGCATGTGTTTTTCTATATCAGCCTCAACCATATCTCTTAAAATGAGATTTTCTGTTTCTATTTTAAACATTTTGTAATAGTACTCTCGTCAAATGTCTGTTTATTTGTTTAAAACATTATAGCATAGGCTTATTCAGATTAGGTGAAAAAAAGCCTCGTGGAAAGTATTTTTACCAAACACTAGTACCTTAGATACTAGTAGACGTGATTCACGTGAACTAATCAGTGTGCCTTAAAAGCAATGTTTTTTATTTATTCAAATTTTGGAAGCCGATTTATTTTTTCTTGAATTGGTTTGCAAAATAAGTCTGAATCTTTTAATCCTATTTTACTAAGTTTTAATAAACGTTCCTGCAGCTTAAGGCGAATCTTTAAGATTTCTACTTGTGTTGATGAATCATAATGGTTCAGATTCTTATCTTTCCAGGTACTGATGAGTTCATCTTCCTGTTTCTCTTTTTCAAGAGATTGAAAGCTTTCTTCCAGCTTTTGCTCAAGTTCTGCTTGAGAAGTAACAATAAACCCTGGCTTTTTATAATTTTTCTGCATGCTGTCTACAAGTTCTTTCAAGAAAAGAAGCTTCTGTTCTGGAGACATTGAATGCATTTGCATGGAGTAATCAATAAAATCGGCATCTTTCATGATTTATATTTTAATAATGCGAGTAGAGAAAAGATATAAACTGTTAGTTTAAAATTTAACTATAACTTCACTCTGCTACACTGATAAAAACAAAAAAGCACCGGCATCCATTCCAAAGAACTTCAACCGGTGCCCCAGATTTGCAGTTTCAAACTGATATAGAAATAACTGTTGAACTTTTTAAGTTTTTAATTGTTCCTTAATTATTAAAAAGCCATCGACATTCAAAAAGATAAAACCAAGAATACGGAAAATCCGGTTTATAAAATTTTATAGTTTTATATTTTTAAAGGCGACAAATGAAGCTATCTTTACTCGGGGGATTCCCAAGAAGACGGCCTGTTATCCAAGTAGATGGAGGTCTTACCCTCCTGGCGCGGATACCAGCTGGAACTTGGTAAGAAAATAATCTGATAACCAATAGATTAAAAGACTAAAATCAAACCAAGTGTGTTTTCCCCCACTCGAAAAACACCTTTCCTGCATATCTGTCCTATAGAATGCCTTCCGGCAATTCATAGTCAATTTTGTGAGTAGCATTGAAAGCTGTAAGTTCATCACGAACAGCTTCAAGCTCACGATTAAGCTGCTTTTTCAATCCAATCAGAGAAAGACCAAAAGTCTCGTCTGTGAGCATTGGATAGTTGTAAGTAGTAACTTTTACACGCTTGTAGTTTCCCTTTTCATCCATGTGCTCATAATCATATTCAAGACTTTCTGATTCTGATTCAACAGTTCTCTCCATATTGATCTGATATTCAACAACA
>JAILCM010000179.1 GCA_024680155.1 Treponema sp. | reverse complement strand
TTTTGGACATCCAGTAAACACACTTGCAATCAAAGCTACTGCAGCAAGCACCGAAGCGCATTTAATTTTTTTCATTTTTCCTCCTATAATTGGATTAACCTATATTTTTCAGTTTTTAGTTAATCTCATATCTAAAATTATAAGGCAGAAATTTTAGAATTGATTCGGTAAAAATCCCTAAAATTATACTTTTCTCTCATTTTTAAAAGATTAAAGAAGAGAATTGTATAAATTTAATGCAAAATCAGACATAGTACAAATCTATTAAGGAAATGCTCTTATACGCCACAATTTTTTTGCTAGACATTTTTCAAACGTATAATTGCAACATTCTAAGCAACAAGGTAAAATAAAAAAATGCAGACGGATTTTGCAAACTCCACCTGCCAATAAAAAATCACAAGGAAAAAAAATGAAAATCGAAACAAAATGCTTACATTCAGGCTATACCCCAAAAAACGGAGAACCAAGCCAGATTCCTATCGTACAAAGTACAACTTACCGCTTTGACAGTTGCGACCACGTAGCGGCTCTTTTTGATAAACCGACAGAATTTATGTATTCACGTTTTGCAAATCCAACTTGCGATGCCGTAGAAAAAAAGATTGCAGATTTGGAAGGCGGAGTTGGATGTATGCTTACTTCCAGCGGTCAGGCAGCTTCTCTTCTTTCTATTTTGAACCTTTGTTCAGCAGGCGACAGTTTTATTGCATCTTCATCAATTTATGGTGGAACAATCAATCTTTTTGGTTTTACTCTTAAAAAACTTGGAATAGAAGTTATCTGGGTGGATGTAAATGCTTCTTTTGAAGAAATCTGCAAGGCATTCAAAGCAAATACAAAATGTATTTTTGGAGAAACCATTGCTAACCCTGCCCTTACAGTTTTTGATTTTGAAACATGGGCAAAGGCCGCACACGCAAACAACGTTCCTCTTATTGTAGACAACACTTTTGCAACACCTTATCTTTGCCGTCCTTTTGAATGGGGCGCTGATATTGTAGTTCATTCTACAACAAAATACATGGACGGACACGCAATTCAAGGTGGCGGAGCAATCGTTGACAGCGGAAAGTTTGACTGGGAAAAAGCATACAAGTCAACAGGAAAATTTGCAGATATGGTTGAACCGGATGAAAGCTACCACGGTTTGCGCTATGTTGGAGATTTTGGAAATGCCGCTTACATTGTAAAAGCCAGAACTCAGCTTATGCGAGACTTTGGATGTTACCCTGCTGCACAAAGCGCTTTCTATCTTAATATGGGCTTGGAAACTTTGCCTGTAAGAATGGAACGCTACTGCCAGAATGCTCTCAAACTTGCAAAATTCTTTAAGGAATCAGACAAAATTGCTTCTGTTTCTTACCCTTGCCTTGAAGGTGACAAATATTACGAACGTGCAAAAAAATATCTTCCAAAAGGATGCTGCGGTGTAATTTCTATCAGTATAAAAGGCGGACGTTCTGCTGCAGTTCGATTTATGGATGCGCTCAAACTTGCAAGTGATGAAGTTCATGTTGCCGATATTCGTACCTGTGTACTCCACCCTGCAAGTGCAACTCACCGCCAGCTTACCGATGAACAGCTTGTTGCCGCTGGAATTGACGGCGGAATGGTAAGAGTTTCATGCGGACTTGAAAATATTGACGACATCATCGAAGACATGAAAAACGGACTTGCAGCAATTTAGATTTTTACCAGAGATTTGAATTATCGGGCTTGTTCCTGCAAAAAATCACTTTAATTTAAATTTCAGATTGCCATGCTAAACTGTCATAAATTACACTTTTGAACTTTGGAGGCTCAAAAATGAAAAAAATTATGGCAGTTCTGGCAAGTTTGCTTTTGTTCGGAACACTTTGTTTTGCAGCAGATCCTGCTGAAGGATATTGGTTAAGTATCGACGAAAAAACAAATGAAGAAACAGCAGGATGGAAAATCTGGCAGGAAGGCGGAAAACTTTACGGAAAAATTCTTTCGCTTGCCGGAAAACCTCTTGATGAAATGACAACTGGCGGAAAGGGAAAATCTTATGACAACTTTATGAAAGGTGTTGATATTGGAACTTTGCGCACAGTAGGTACCAGCTGGATTTGGGATTTAACAAATCAAGGTGAAGGAAAATGGGCAAACGGCTACATTATTGACCCGAATGATGGAAAACGCTACAAATGCCGAATTACTTTCCACAAAGCTGACGGAAAAAAATACAAAACCGACACCCTGGAAATGCGCGGTGAAGTTGGCCCATTCGGCCGAAGCCAATTCTGGAAAGCATCCACTGAAGAAGGTGCAAGCGGATTAAGATAAAATATTTATTCAGGGGCCGCATAAAAATACTTGTAGTATAAACTGAGGTAAGGGAATCCGCATAAAAAATATTTGTAGTATAAATCTGGCGATACACTCTAAGTGACCGATAGCCACATTTTTAATAGATTTTATTTTTTATGCGGATTCCCTGTATTATTTTCTTTACAACGTTTTTATCTGCTTTTTATACACAGAAATCATTGCCAGCATACATGCCGTTAAAGAAGCGCCTTCTG
>JAILCM010000153.1 GCA_024680155.1 Treponema sp. | reverse complement strand
ATCATTTTTTGCAGTTGTAGCACATCCTGTAAAATAAGCGGCAGAACAAATTAATAAAGCAAAAATTGCCGCACCTTTAATAGTTCTTTTTGCCGAAGCTTTAATTGCTTCACAAAAATTAATGTTTTTCTTCATAAATTTACCTCAAGTATTAACTATAAGCCATGGAATGTTATTTCGCAACTTGAGAAAATGGACGTTAATCATTATATTTTTATTCATAATGAAATCAAAAACTGTTGTCCCAATTTTATTTATAATCACAGCTCTTATTATGACGGCTTTGTTTTTTATTACAAGGCATTTTTCTGGCAAAACAGATACCGAAATTACCCATGCAAAACTTGTACCGGCCGTTGCAGCAGATTCTTCGGGAACAGATTCAGATTCTTATACAAAATTACTCCAGAATGAAACTTTTGAAACTTTTGTAACTCTTGATCCTACCGAAACATTAATCAGTTCGCAGACAATGGATTTAAATGATGACGGTTTTGATGATGAAGTTATAGTAATCAGAAAATCGGGTTCGCAGTATTTTTATATAATTCCGGCTTTGTACAATTCAAATAGCGGTGAATATGAACGAATTGCACAAATTCAGACAAAAAATTCGCGTATAAAAAATTTCACTTATTCTGGAATTGATATGTCGGGCGAGCATCGAACCGATTTAGTTTATCAGGGTGTAGAAGATGATGGAATTTCGGTTTTAAAAATTTATATGTGCAAAAAAACAGGTTCGGGATATGAACTTGTTAATATTGGTGATTTTAAATCGGATGAAACAATTTTTATTCAGCAGACCGAACGTTCAGATTCCTATGCGCTTTCAATTTCAAAAGGTACAAGTTATTCAGTTTGGGTTTACAAGTCGGAAAACTTTGGAACTCAGACAAAGGAAGCTGGAGCAAATCAGATTCAGCAGGAATATAAATGGAATGCTTCAATTCAGCGTTATGAACTTGCTCAGGAACATAAAATTAATGCAAACCGTATTGCCGCAAAAGAACTTTCCAGAATTCAAGATGGAACTGTAGAAACTTTTGCCAATTTTTTAAATGGACTCTGGTATAAAACTGCAAATACAGATTCAAATATCCGCTATATTTATTTTGATTACGATTTAAAGGAAGTAATTCTTGTATTAAAAGAAAAAATTGAAGTTTATGAATGGGGTGATAGTCGGCTTCGTCATAATGGAATTTATCTTTCTACAGTAAATTCTGATATTATGAATCTTCATCGCCGTTTTGATATTGCTCTTGTGAATGTTGATGAAATTAAAATTACTCTTCGAGATGAAATTAATCTTGATATTCGCGAAACAAATCTTTGGGATGGTCAGTATAAAAAACTGAATATGCAGACTTCTTATGAAGAAGAAGAGCGTACAAGTGAAGCTGCTGATTTTATGCAGGCATTAACCCAAAAATCAACCTGGCATACTGCAGATTCTTTGTATTCTATTAATTTTGATAAAAATTCTTATACCTTTAAAAATGGTGAAATTGTAGAAAAAGGAATTTATGCTGTAATGGACATTGGTACTTACAAAGTAATTCAATTCCGTTCAGATACAGAACTTTCCTTTTTAAACGCTTCTTACGCAATGGATTTTGGGTCAAAAGTTATTACGGAAACTGTCAGAAAACAGACTGTGGAAAAAATTGTCCCAGATTCCAGCACTTTAATTCTAACTCCAGTAAAAATTACTCCAACGGATTGTTTTGCTACAGAAGGACGTTCGTTCACTTTTGTAGAATAGTTGCTGAATTAATTATAGACAGATTTGCTCGTTAGTGATATTCTTGTAAAACTGATATTATTATCAGAATTCAAAAAATAGGATGGAAACAAGTATGTCTTTTATTCCCTTTTTGTTAGGTGCCGCAGATGCAACTGTTCAGGCTGGTGAAGCTGGTGGAAACAAGTTCGGTTTGTTAGGTTCTTTAATTCCTTTTCTTCTTATCATCGTTATTTTCTATTTCTTTATGATTCGTCCACAGAGTAAAAAGCAGAAGGAAACAGAAAAAATGCTTAATGCTCTTAAAAAAGGCGACAAAATTATTACGATTGGTGGAATTCATGGAGTTGTATCTTCTGTAAAAGAAAATACTGTAATCGTAAAAGTTGACGATGGTTGCAAAATTGAATTCAACCGTTCTGCAATTTCTACAGTTCTTAAGAGTGAAGCTGAACTTGCAAAAGAAAAAGAAGCTGCTGCTCAGAAAAAGAGCATTTTTGGTTTTGGAAAGAAAAAGGCAAAAGATGAATCTGCTGCTGAAGCTCCAAAAGCAGAAGAAACTGCAAAAACTGAGGAAACTAAATCAGAAGAAGTTCCTGCTACGGAATCTGAATCTGAGGAA
>JAILCM010000139.1 GCA_024680155.1 Treponema sp. | reverse complement strand
GAACATGTTACAGTGAGGACAGAAAAGCTGCTTGTTTACGTGCTCTGTTATGTAGCCGGCATTGTCCAAGTCTTTGAAGAGGCTCTGTGTGATTTCTGTACACTGAGGATTTGAAGTACGTCCAAACTTATCAAAGTTGATGTTGAACCATTTATAGATTTTATTGTGTTCCTGATAGTAATAATTACAGAGGGAACGAGGATCTTTTTTCTCCTCTATTGCTTTTGTTTCGGTAGCAGTACCGTATTCGTCAACTCCGCAGATATAAAGGGTTTCGTAACCACGGTTGCGGCAGAAACGGGCAAAAACATCGCCCGAAAGCGACTGAATTATATTTCCAAGATGAGGAACATTATTTACATAAGGTAAAGCGGCTGTAATAAGTCTTCTGTTCATATTTACTTCCTGTGTCATTCTCGGGATTGACCCGGGAATCTAAAAAAAATAGTGATGTTATAATAGCAATTTTTGGAGTATTATACAACTTATATTATTCTCTACACAGCTTCACAATCTTGTCCAGTTCGGCTTCTGGATTTTTCCACCATTCGGAACTCCACAGGCGGTAAACTTTCCAGCCGCGGGATTCGAGGTATTTCTGGCGGTGGTAGTCGCGTTCGCGGGTTGAGGAGGAATCTTTGTAAAGGTTGAAGTCACACTCAATTCCAAGCACGTAAGCATCATCTTTTTTAATGGCAAAATCTATGCAGTAGCCGCCGATTCCAACGTTGGCATAAACATCAAGGCCGCGTTCTTTAAGCTTGGCAAAAACTTCTTCTTCAAAAGCTGTGTCATTGCCGTAGAAATCACTGAGGTGAACATTTTCGGAAAGGTTATCAAGAATTGTTCTTGTAAGCTCAAGGTTTCCATCGCTAACAGCAAAGCAGTATTCAAGATATTTTTTTAAGTAAGCCGGTCCCTGATTCTTAAGGCCGGTAACATCAAGCTCGGAAGGCTGAATTGAAGTTACAATGTGAATCTTCTTTTTAGCACGGCTGATTGCAACGTTCAGACGGTTTTCGCCGCCTTCATTATTAAGCCAGCCAAAGTTTCTGAAAATCTTGCCCTGCTCGTTCTTTGCAAAGCCAACCGAGAAGATGATGATGTCGCGTTCATCACCCTGAACATTTTCTATGTTCTTTACAAACAGGCTCTTATCTTCGCCGTCTTCTTTTCGGATTCGCTCGTTAGCAATTGCTAACTCAAAGTTTTTGTCTATAGCACACTCTTCGTCAATGCAGTCTTCTACCATGTCGTGCTGATGAGAGTTAAAGGTAATTACACCAATTGTTTCATTTTTCTTACGCTCTGCAAAAATCTGTTTAATGAGCTTAACACAGTATTCGGCTTCTTTGCGATTTGCGGTATTTATCCACATTCCATCTTCAATTTTGTGCACTTCGATTGGCGAAGTTTCTGGAGTAGCAACATTAGGAGAAACTAAGAGTTTGCCTTCGTAGAATGCGTGATTTGAAAAAGCAATAAGCTCTTCGTACTTTGAACGGTAATGATACTGAAGCATAACATCCTTGTACTTGTATTTTGCAAGATCAAGCAAACTTGGTTCTTCCAATGCTTCATTTGTATCTTCATCTTCTGCAAGTTCATCAGGATTTTCTTCAAAGCGACCTGTAAAGAGTTTTGTAGGTCTAAGCTGTTTTGTATCACCTGCAATTACAACTTTGTTTGCACGGTAAATTGATGGAATCCCCTTTTCAACAAACATCTGTGAAGCTTCATCAAAAATAACGATGTCAAAAATCCCGTGCTGCAGCGGAATCAGTTCAGAAACAACTTCCGGCGTCATCATCCATACCTTTATGCTGTCAAAAAGTTCCAGCTTATATTTTGTAATAAAGCGGCTTACACTCATTTTTCTTGAAGTTTCGAGCGCACGTTTAATTTCGTTCTGGCGCTTTGACTTTGTAAGATTAAGCATATACTGCGAAAGTTTTATTTCTGTATTTTTGATTGTATCTTTTGTTTTTTTGTCGCGTTGAGAGTCTATTCCTTTTACAATTGTATCAAAACTCTTGATTTTGAGAACCGCATCTTTATTTTCAGCTTCGAACTTAGAAATATGAATGTTCAGAATATAATTGAAAAGTTCTTTATCAGCCTGGCTCCAGGTTATTTCACCCAAAGTTTCCTGCAGCAAATTAAGTGATTTAAAATAGATGATTTCGTTTTGTTCTCTGCCACCGTAAAGTTCTTTTGATTCAAGATAAAGCGGAATCTGTTTTGTAAGCTCAACCACTTGCGACGGATTTTTTATAAAGCATTTTATAATTTTACCGATTTTTTTATCTGCATAATCTTTGAGCGTATTTTTAAGTTCCTTTTTGATTTTGCCTTTTGCAGACAATTTCTTAAAAAATGAAAGTTTTAACGCTTCTTCAAGAGCCTGCTGTTTTTCTTCCAAAAATACGTTCAATTCCGCAGTCTGATATTCAGTCAAATCAGTTTTGAAAAAATTAATCCAAGGTGAATCGGCATTCGTTTTTATATAAAATGCAAGTTTTGAACAAAGATTATCATCATCAAAAACGTTTCGTGCATTTTCAAGTTCAGCAAAAGAAAGTTCAAAAAGTTTAGGGTCAGAATTATTTTGAATTTTCATCAACGCTTTTACTGCATTCTGATTTTTTGGGTCAATTTTGTATGAATTTTCGTAAATTACATAAGGTTCAACGCCAAGTTTTCCCGGAATATAGATTTTATCCGCAATCACATTCAGCGAATTTACGTCATTATCAATTTTTAAAGAAACCGTACCAACTTCACTCGCCCGTTTATTAGCATCGGCCGCACTAGAAAGCATTCCCGAAACCTGAGCATAAAAATCTTCCTTGTTTCCAACGTCATCAATCAAAAGCGCGTAACGAGAAAGTGTTCCAAGTCGTGAATAAACTACATCAATGGCAGTCTTTTTTTCCGAAACCATAAGAACAGTTTTGTCTTGTAAAACAAAATCCGAAATCAAACTTGTAATTGTCTGTGATTTTCCTGTTCCCGGTGGTCCCTGAATTACAAGCTGATCAATTTTATTGATTGTATCTATAACCTGTTCCTGCGAACTGTTCAAACTATTAATATATAGAAGATTCTTTTCAGAAATGTCGTTTGTAAGCTGCTGTTCATTCTGTTTACTTTCTTTTTCTCCAAAATCTGAGCTTTCGTTTACAGTAGAAAATGATGAAAGAAGTTCGTTAATCTGTTTTGTACTCATCTTTTTTTCAAGAAGTTCATCGTAATCCTTTTGAATTGTACTGTCGCAAATCTGATATTTTCCAATTACAAGATTTCGTACAATTGTAAGTTCACCTTTTTCGTATTTTGGAAAATCTTTTTGGGTATAATTAAAATATTTTATTACTTTTTCAATATCAGGCTGCTGAATTATAAGACCGTTTTCTTTGTAAAAGTTCATACAACCGTCAATAACTTCCTGTTCGCTTTTAAAATTTTCTTCGGGTTCAGGATTAGGAAGCGGTTTACGCACATTATTGAATTTATCGTTGGCAAGAATTAACGCGTTATTAAAAATGCCATCGCGTGAAGAATCTCTTGAAAGTACAATTTGTGTAGAAGTTTTTTCTGCTTTTACCGGGAAAAAGAAAAGTGGAGCGCGAACATCAAAATCACCTTTTAACAGTTTTCCCATTACAAAAGGATACGCAATATACAAATTATTCTGGCCTTTATCGCGTAAATCTTTGTTTGTTTCGCGTAAAAGCTGAACAATTTTTTTGTAAGTTGAAAGAGCATTGCCTCGTTTGCTGAAAATCTGTTCTAGTTCGGCAGTTTGATTTACCAATGAGGAACTTTTTTCTCCCGGAAGTTCATCATTTTTTATAATGATTTTGTTTTTTCTTCCAAAAAGCAAATCCAGAATTTCATTTGTATTTTCTTCGGCCAAATCACAGCCATCTTTTGTGCGAAGTGTTCCCGAATACAAAAGCCTGTTACGCTTGTTCAGTGTGATAAGATTTTTTTCAAGTTCCTTAAGCGTTTTTGTAATTTCGGCAGTCATTGGAGCTGCAACGTCTTTATCATCAAGTTTTGTTACTTCATCAAGAAAAATCTGTCCATATTTGTCTATAAAAGTTTTTCCAACTCCGTGAATTCCTTCAAAATCACGCAAAACTCCAGGATGATATTTTGCAATTTCCTGTAAAGCTTCATCACTGCAAATTACAGGAGTTCTTCCAGTTGCAGTTTTTTCTTTAAGTTTGAGTTTATCCCGTAAAATTACAAGTTTTTGATAAAGAACGTTTGAGTCTGTCATTTTTTCCTGCCGCCAATTTTTATAAATTTATATTATTTGATTATAACACAGTGCTTCCGCATTACAAATATAATTTATTTAAAAAGTTGGCTATCGGTCACAGTTTCGTGGTTCAGAATATTCTACCCTTTCAATCCACCACTGGAAACGCCACCTACTATATATTTTCTGGCAACAATAAAAAGAATTATCATTGGAAGTACGATTACAGTTGAAGCGGCCATTAAAAGTTCGGGAAAAGAACCTGCTTCGGTTGTAAAAACCTGTAATCCGTATGGTAAAGTGCGGGAATGGTAATCGGAAGTTATGTAAAGCGGCCACATAAAACTGTTCCACGAAGAAAGTGCGTTCAAAAGGATGATTGTAAAAAGTGACGGTTTTGCCATTGGTACTAAAACGCGCCACAAATACATCCAGTTGGAAGCTCCATCAATGCGGGCAGAATAATACAGGCTGTCGGGAACGGTATCAAAAAAATTTTTTAATATATAAGTGTAAAAAATACTGCTTACAAAAGGCAAAACTAAAGCGGGAATTGTATTGTAAAGATTCATTTTTACTATTGTTGTGTAATTTGTAATAATCAGCATTTCAAAAGGAATCATCATCAAACTTAAAAGCATAGAAAAAACAACTGATTTTCCCGGAAAATTCAATCTTGAAAAAGCGAACGAACCTAAAATTGTAACAAAAGTTGTAGAAAGCACGGACAAAATCATAACTATGATTGAATTAAAAAAATATCGTCCGAACGGTGCCATTGAAAAGGCTTTTGCGAAATTTATGAATTGTAATCGCGACGGAAAAAACTTTGGCGGAAACTGAATCACTTCCTGAGGAGTTTTAAAAGCGCACAAAATCATCCAGATAAAAGGAAAAATCATCATAAGAGAAGCGGTTACCAAAATTAAATAAACGAATGATTTGCGCACAACAGATTTATCTGCGCTGAATTTATTTACGGCGTTTTTCATTTCCTAATCCTTTTTTTAATTGCAAGCTGAATCAAAGTAAATGCAAGTACACAGAAAAATAATATTACGGCAGCGGCGGCGGCATATCCATATTTTCGTTTTTCCATCATTGCATAGCGGATATAATAAATTACCGTATAAAGATTGTAGTATGGACCGGGTTTTCCATTAAAAAGCGGATAAAGTTCACTAAAAACTTTAAAACTTGAAATTGTATTTATAATACAAACTAAAAAAATTGTCGGCGACAAAAGAGGAACAGTAATTCTAAAAAAGATTTTTGCAGGTTTTGCGCCATCAACGCGGGCCGCAGTATAATACATTTCGTTAATATTCTGCATTCCGGCAAGCAAAAGAATGATTGTAAAAGGAAGAATGTTCCAGATTCCAAAAATGATTAACGCGGCAAGTGAATATTTTGAATCAACAACCCACCCTATTTTCTGCACTCCAAACCAGGACAAAATATAATTGATGATTCCGTAATCTTTGTTGTACATTAAACGCCAGACCAAGCCAACCGCAGTAATTGAAGTTACCATCGGCATAAAAAAAGCTGTCTGGAAGATTGCGCTGCCTTTAAGTTTTAAGTTTAAAAGATGTGCAAGTATGATTGCAATTGCGGTACTGATTGGAACTACAAAAGCAACATAAAGAATTGTATTCAGCATTGCCATTCGGAATTTCTGGTCATTTAGAACATATTTGTAATTTTCCAGACTCCATCCCGCAAAAGTTCCGCGCAAATAACTGTAATCCTTTTTAAATGAAAGCAAAAAAACGTTTATAACCGGGTAAAGAATAAAAATGAGAATTCCAAGAAAAAAAGGAAGAAGATAAAGATATGGCTCAACGCGGTCAAAAAAAGTACGCTTAAAATTTGAACCGTCGTCTATCTTTTTAGAATTAGAGTTGTTCTTTACAGAATCAGTTATCCATAGCTTTTTCATCAAAAAAGAAAACTCCTTTATTTTTTAGCGAGAATTGAATTTCCGCACCTTCTTCAAGTTCTGAATCATCGTTAAAAATTGCATGGACTGTCTGTTCACCGATTTTTAAAATTACGATTCGTTCTTTTCCCATTTCGCTGATGCGTTCAACGTGAGCAGAAAAGGTTCGTGGATTTTGTGGGGCGGGGGCGGAAATATTTTCTTCAGAAGCACCTGTATTTTTTGCGGCGGCGGAAGTTCCAGCTTTTCCAGAAAGTACAAAACTTTCCGGGCGGATGTACCACACTTTTTCAATTCCGTTGTCATCGGGCAAAGAAAGCCTGTTGATTTTAGGATTTCCCAAGAATTCCGCAGTAAACCTGCAATTAGGATTTTTATATAAATCCTGGCACAATCCGCTTTGAATAAGCACACCGTCTTTCATAAGAATTATGCTGTCCGAAATTGACATTGCTTCTTCCTGGTCATGGGTTACAAAAACAGTAGTAACACCAGTTTCCTGTTGAATTCGTCTGATTTCTTCACGAAGTTCAAGACGAAGCCGGGCATCCAGATTAGAAAGCGGTTCATCCATTAACAAAAGCGACGGTTTTTTAATAAGAGCGCGAGCAATAGCAACTCTCTGCTGCTGTCCACCAGAAAGTTCCCCCGGATACCGAGTAAGGAGAGTATCAACATGAACAAGTTTTGCAATTTCTTCAGCTTTCTGGCGACGTTCTTTTTTAGGAACCTTCTGAACTTCAAGCGGGAACGCAATATTATCAAGAACGGTCAAATGAGGATACAACGCGTAATTCTGAAAAACCATTCCAATATTGCGCTTGTCTGGCGGAACATTAGTTACGTCTTTATCATCAAAAAAAATATGCCCTTGCGAAACCGGAACAATTCCACAGAGCATATTTAAAATTGTAGATTTTCCACAGCCGGATGGTCCCAAAAGACAAATCAAGTGACCGTCCGTAAGTTCTGCGGAAAAATCTTTTACGGCTACAGTTGAGCCAAAACTTTTTGTTACGTTTTTAAGCGTTACTTTCATTAAAAATCCAATTTTGTGATGAAGGACAATCCTCCACCACATAAAGTTTTTTAGTTCAAAGCTTCGTTACAATCTTTAATACAATTTTTTGCAGCTTCTTTAGCAGACATTCTTCCGTCAACAGTGTTGTTCAAGTATTCAACAAGAATGTTTCTAATCTGAGCAGCACCTTTTACATTAGGGAATGAACCAGAAACTCCAAGGTTTGCCTGTACACATGGAAGAGCTGAAGTTGAAGGAATACTGTTGATGTATTCTTTGTAAGAAGCTGTTGCAGTTGTTGTTCCATATGGAGCAAGTGCTGAGTTTGCTTTTGCCCACAAAGCATTATTTTCTGGCTTAAAGAAGAATTTTGCAAATTCGTAAGCACCTTTATCAACAGCTGGAGCGCGTGACAAGAAAATCGGACCACGGTTCCATCCTGTGTAGAATGAACGTCCGTTTGAAGTAGAAATCCATGGAGCCATTCCAAGTTCTGCACCATTAAGCATTGTAATATACTGATCGTTTACACAAGAACCAGAAAAAGCAGCGATTGCACCAGTTGCAAGGTCTTCAGAAGCATATTTTCCAACAGTATTAAATTCAAACCAGCCTTTTTTGCAGCAGTCAGCATACCATTCATAAATTGAAGCAAGTCCATCTTCTGTAAAAAGCACTTTCTTAGCAGCAACATCAATATAGCCCATTCCGTTCTGCATAATCATCATCTGAATATTGTCTACAAGACCGTCTGAATGGAAACCAGGAATGCCTTTTTTCTCGTAAATTATTTTAGAAACCTGAGCAAGTTCGTTCCAGTCTTTTGGAGGATTAAGTCCAAGTTCGTCAAAAATTGTTTTATTATAAAAGAAAACTGGACCTGTTGTACAACCTGGAAGATAATAAATTCCACCATCAGCAAAACCTTTTACATCAGTCTGCATTGCTTCTGGAAGAGATTCAATCAAATCCTTCATGAATGTGTCTTTTTTCTTTGTATCTTCAGCGATATATTTAGAAATATCAATTGCAAGTCCTTCTGCAGCATAATCAATAGCAGTTGAACCATAATTAAAGATGATGCTTGGTCCAATTCCGTTTGCAACAGCATTATAAACTGTATCTGCAAATCCTGAATAATCCTGAGCCATGATTTTTACTTCATAAGTTTCCTGAGATTCATTGAATTTTGCAGCAAGTTCTTCAAGACAAGCTTTTTGTGCACCGTTGTAAGTGTGCCAGATTTCTACAGTTGCATGTTCATCAACTTTTTTTGAACATCCAAGAAAAAGTGAAGTTACAGCAATTGCAGACAAAATGAGAGTTGTAAGTTTTTTCATTTGATTTTACTCCTGAAAAGACAGCCATTTTTAGCTGCCAGAAAATATTAATTTTGTTCGCGTTGCCATCGTGTGGCAGGGAAAGTGATGTGGAGTTCATCACTGCGGAATTAAACGAATAATAACATTTATATATTTTTTTTACAATGTTTTAAATAATTTTTGGGTAATTTGCCCGTATATTTTAGATTTCTCTTGCATGATTTTCTAAAAAAACGCAATCTTTACTACAATTTGCACACTTATTGCATAGACCTTTGCATAACTATATAATAAATAGTAAGAGGTATGAAAAATGGTTCTTTTTGGTGGAATCTTATCAATTAAAACAATCAGTTTTTTGGTTTTTTGTGTATTCGTAATCGCTGGATTAGGATACCTGCTTGGTAGAATCACAATTAAAGGTGTTTCTTTGGGAACAGCGGGCGTTTTTATTGTTGCCCTTTTGTTCGGTGCATTTCTTTACAATCCGTTAGCTGAACAACTTAAAGTTGGTGGAGCAACCTACGTTTCTAACGCTCTTAAAATCGTTGAAAACCTTGGTTTGATTCTTTTCGTTACATCGGTTGGTTTTATTGCCGGTCCAAGTTTCTTTGGTGATTTAAAAAAGAACTTTAAATCATACATTCTTCTTGGTGTAATTATCATTTTGGTTGGTGGACTTTCTTGTGCCGGATGTATCGTATTGGATCACAAAGTATTCGGTCGTAATTTGGAAGAAGCTGGTGCAATGCTTGTTGGTCTTCTTTCTGGTTCCCTTACTTCAACTCCAGCTTTCTCTGCTGCAAAAGCAACTGTAACCAGCGATGAACTTGAAGCAATTGTTGCTGTAGGACACGGAATTGCATATTTGTTTGGTGTAGTTGGTGTTGTTCTTTTTGTTCAGCTTGTTCCAAAGTTTGCAAAAGCTGATATGGATATTGAACGTGCAAAACTTTCTGAATCTGCTCCAGAAGCTCCATCAAAACTTTCTGGAAACGAACTTGAACTTGATCCATTCGGATTCTGCGCATTCTCAATTGTAGCAGTTCTTGGTGTATTCTTTGGTTCATTCAAATTCGGAAACTTCTCTCTTACAACAACTGGCGGATGTCTTATTCTTTCTTTGATTTTTGGTCACTTCCAGAGAATTGGTAAGGTTTGCATTATGCCAAAAGAATCAACACTTAAAGTTTTCCGTGAACTTGGACTTATGCTCTTCTTGATTGGTGCCGGTGTTGCAGGTGGTGCAAGCTTTGTTAAATACTTCCAGTGGATTTACTTCATCTACGGAATTATCATGACACTCCTTCCAATGATTATTGGATTTATCTTTGCAAAGTTCGTTCTCAAGTTGAATCTTTTGAACAACCTTGGTTCTATCTGTGGTGGTATGACTTCTACTCCAGCTCTTGGAACTTTGATTTCTACTGCAGGAACAGAAAAAGTAGCCGGAGCTTACGCTTCTACTTACCCAATCGCACTTGTTGCAGTTGTACTTGTTTCTCAGTTCTTGATTATCATTTTCCGTTAAAGCAAGCCTAAATCCATTAAAAAACGACCCGAAAGGGCCGTTTTTTTTTATTTAATCACTTTCCAATTTACAACTTCAAAAGAACCGTTTTTAAGTGCATTTACAGGATTTTCTTCTTTTGAAATTACAACACCTTCAAATTCAATTAAATATCCCTGGTTTTCAAGAAGCTTATTTTTGAGTTCGTTGTCTCCAAAAACTGCATATTCGGCACCTTTATCGGTAACAATTCCAGGATAATTAAACGGCATATTTCCATAAGAATGAATTGTTCCTTGTATTTTTACAACTTTAGGCTTAGATGCAGACATAAATACTCCTGAAAACAAAATCAAAACTAATAAAGCAACAAATGATTTTCTAGTAAATTGTGTCATAAATTTCTCCTCCAGAAATATT
Source organism: Treponema sp. (assembly GCA_024680155.1). GTDB lineage: Bacteria > Spirochaetota > Spirochaetia > Treponematales > Treponemataceae > Treponema_D. Next base: position 1,318 of record JAILCM010000139.1, on the reverse strand, counting down.
TGAAATATATCCGTCAATTATAGAATCTGCATCTTTTGTTGGTTTACAATAATTAAAACTTGAAATTCCCTTTCCAATTGTATGAATCGTAAATCCTGTTGGATACAAGGTTGCACCTTCACCTTTGCTGCTTTTATAAACAGGTGGAGAATCAACTTTTACATCTCCGGTTGAAGTATTTACTGTATATGGATACATTTTAATTGCATCAAAACCTAACTTATCTGTTCTATAATCGTCAGATGATTTATTTAATGTTATTCCAGAAGTTTTATTATAATTAATTAAAACAAGTGGAAATTCTTTTACAGTGTCTTCAAAAGTTTTATTGTAGCCTAATTTATAAAGAGCGGCAGTAACTGAATCTCCGTTTACTTTATTATTTCCGGCTAGTTCCTTAAATAATTTTATTCCACCATAATTTCTAACAAGATAAGCTCCATAAGCAAAACAATTTGCGTAAGAACAATAAACATCATCACCACTAAGCCATGCTGAAAAACCTTTATTTGTATTATAATCAAAATAATATGAAAGACGGCCAACAGGAGAATCTTTTGCATCTATCCCCAAATAATTACTGAATAAATCTTCTGTAAGCATAGAAAGCATTTCTGTAAACCAAGTTTCAGATGTTTGTTCATAAGTTACTGTTTTAGTACAAAAATTTAAAAGGTGATTAAATTCATGAACCAAAGTTGAATAAACCTGATTTCTTAAGTCGTAAACCGTGCCATTTATTTTTGCACTAGAACTTCCATCAAAAGAATAAAAATATGAATCAATATAAATCATTTGTTTTTGATTCGTATATCCATTCTTTCTCATATCGGTTGAAGAAAAATATCCATAAGTTCCGCCAGTTTGTGTTGTTGTTGCATCTTGAAATAAATCGGTTACAAGAATTGTAATTTTACTTTGAGGATCAATATACTCAGACGAATGTGATGAATATTTATTTGTTCCATTTATATCAGTCTCTTTTACATAAATTTCATCAAATTTTTTACCAAGAGCCCTAAAATCAAGTCTTGATTTATCTATAATACTATTATTATCCATGAAGAAAACATCACAATAAGTTCCTACATACTTACATACAGCATCATCACGTTTATAAGAATAATCAGATGACGAATTATTTTTTGAAATTGCATACCAAAAACCTACTGTATCTCCAACTTTGTGTGAAGCAGTTTGAATTGTTGACGTAACTTTTGTAGCTGAAGCCCTTTCTGCAGAAGCTTCATATTTTTTTGCAAAATCTTCATCAATTTTGCGAATTAATTCGGTATCATTCCAAGTAGAAAATCCATCT
>JAILCM010000136.1 GCA_024680155.1 Treponema sp. | reverse complement strand
AAGTCCCATAACAGGCTTTGTTCCTGTTCCACCAGACCATGTACAGATAAAGCCTGGGAAGAGAAGAATGCGTGTCTGGCTAGGAGAAGCGCCGTCACGGAATGGAGCACATGCTTCATTACATGCAGAATAATCAGCTTCACCCTCTTTCTGATTTCCAGTTGTGAAAACAAATTTGCGGCTGTCAAGGAAAATTACACTCTGCTTTTTTGCAAGCAAAACATTTTCCATAATAGGTGCAGAGAGAAGTTCTCCCATACCCATAATGCGACAATGTACAGTATCAGGACATTCGCCGAATGAAACACAGCCGGCAAGTAATTTTTCGAGTTCAGTAAAATTGGGCTCAAGGCGAGCCATTGTTTTTTCCGCATCAAAGCCCGGAAGCTTAGACTGCAATTCCAGACAGATTTCGTTGTGAGTGTTGCGGATGTCGTTTACGTAATTGGTTCCGGCAATTCCACCGGTACAAGCGTCAATTGCAGACTGAAGGGTGTTAGAAACACCAGCTGCCGCGCTTACGACAACAGAAAGACGGTCTTCCTTTGCACGAGAAATGATAATCTCGCTGGAAGCCAGGATGCGGCGGGCGTTGGCCATAGATGTACCGCCGAATTTCAAAGTAATCATAAAAACCTTCTCGCTGAAAACCGCAATTTCCCCAGTATGTCGGGCGAGCATGTATAAACAAGTCGGTTGTCAGCTGTTGTAAAATGTTACTTTCTATAGTAATGAATTGACGAAAGAATGTAAATCTTATTTTTTCGCTGATTTTACAAAATATATCTGCTCAAGTCTTCGTTCTTGGCAACGTCGTTCAATTTGGAATCAATGTAAGCGGCATCGATTTCGATTGTTTCGCCGGAATGTTCGTCGGCATCAAAAGCAATTTCGTCGAGAACTTTTTCCAAAATTGTATGAAGGCGGCGAGCCCCTATATTTTCGCTGCGGGCATTTACGTCTTCTGCAATAAAACTCATGCGTTCCAAAGCTTCGTCGGCAAAATGAAGTTTTACACCTTCTGTTTCCAAAAGAGCTGTGTACTGTTTTACCAGAGAATTTTTTGGCTCTGTAAGGATGCGCTTGAAATCTTCCTTGTGCAAAGATTCAAGTTCAACACGCAATGGGAAACGTCCCTGAAGTTCTGGAATCAAATCACTTGGAGCTGCAACACTGAATGCACCAGCCGCAATAAACAAAATATGAGTTGTATCAACTACACCATATTTTGTGTTTACGTTACTTCCTTCTACAATTGGAAGAATATCGCGCTGAACACCTTCGCGGCTTACATCCTGACCGTGGCTTTCTCCATGAACGGCAATTTTATCAATTTCATCAATAAAGATAATTCCACTCTGCTCTACACGCTTTTTTGCTTCTTCACAAACTTTGTCGTGATCAACCATTCCGTCCAAAGTTTCTTCTGTAATGATTTTGCGGGCTTCGCGGATAGAAATCATGCGTTTTTTAGAACGACGACCGCCACCATTAAGCATATTCACAATTCCCTGCATGCTGTTCTGTAAATCATCAATACTTCCACCTGCAATAATTTCCATACTAGGCATCTGTGGCTGATGATGAACAGTCATTTCAACTTCGCGGTCTTCAAGCTGACCATCGCGTAGCATCTGACGGAACTTTTCGCGAGTGTGATTATTTCTTTCTTCTTCAGCTTTTTCTTCGTCAGTTTTCTGCTGTTCGGCAAGAGTCTGATTCTGAGCATTTATGTCAATAACGCCATCTGCGGCAATTTTATTAAGGTCGATTGTAATTTCGGTTGGAGAAACCTGCTGAAAAACACCTGATGCGCCGGCTCCATTTCCTGCCCCTGCTCCATCTTTTGCATTTTTAGAAGCAGTCTTTTTTCCAGTTCCAGGCAAAAGCAAATCAAGCAATTTTTCTTCAACAACCGAAACAGATTTTTCGCGCAAAGCTTCTTCCATTTCGGCTTTTACATCATTATAACCAACCGACATCAAATCACGGATCATAGATTCAACATCGCGGCCAACATAACCAACTTCTGTATATTTTGTAGCTTCAACTTTAAGGAAAGGTGCCCCGCACAATTTTGCAAGACGACGTGCAATTTCGGTTTTACCAACACCAGTCGGCCCAATCATCAAAATATTTTTTGGAGCAACTTCATCACGCATTTCTTCAGGCAATTTAAGACGGCGGAAACGGTTACGAAGTGCAACAGCAACTGCACGCTTAGCTTTTTCCTGCCCAACGATATATGAATCAAGTTTTTCTACAATCTGTTTTGGTGTAAGTTCAGTGTTCTTTGTAATTTCCATGTTAATTTCCTGTAAAAGCCCCTTGCGGCCCGAGTTCTATTCCAAAGTTTCAATCGTTAAATTCTGATTTGTGTAAATACAAATGCTTCCCGCAATCATAAGGGAACGTTTGGCAATTTCTTCTGCGCTCAAATCTGAACTATCCAAATATGCAAGAGCAGCAGAATAAGCATAATTTCCGCCGGAACCGATTGCAATTGCATCTTTTTCTGGCTCAATAACGTTACCGTCACCGCTAATCAGAAGAATCTTATTTTTATCGGCAACAAGGAGCATAGCTTCAAGTTTCTGCAAACTTCTATCTGTACGCCATGCCTTAGCAAGTTCAACAGCAGAACGCATAATATCGCCGTTATATTCTTTTACCTTAGTTTCAAATTTATCAAGAAGAGTAAAAGCATCTGCAACACTACCTGCAAATCCAGTTAAGATTTTTCCGTCATAAATTTTTCGAACCTTTCGCGAGTTACCTTTGCAAACAGTTTCTCCAAGAGTACACTGACCATCGCCAGCCATCGCAACTTTACCATTACGTCGCACTGCAAGAATCGTAGTGCTTCTGATTTTCTTATTTCCCATATAATAAATATAATGATTTAAGTGGCACTAGGCAAATAAAAAAATCAATTTTGAAGAAGGAAGTTTTTAAGAGTAAGAAAATTAAAGCTGCATAAGTGCATTATCAGAAACGATGATTGTACGGGCCAAATTATTAACAGCCTCCTGTACCATTTTTAATTCAAAATCACAGGTAGATAAAATTACTGCATCATGGCAGTTCTTTTGCAAAAATTTATAACACTTTATGGAGTTCCAGTAATGCTGCATAACTTCTAAAGAATTCTGATCGAGGGCTTTTTTATCAAGATAATTAATATGATGAAAATGCAGGATTTCGTGCCCTTTGTCATATTCGTAGCGGGCCACCTTGTATAAGTAATCAAAATAATTTCGGCACTTGTAAGAATAAGTTTTTCCGTCAGGACCAGTTTTTGTAAAAACGTAAGTTTGCTGTGAGTTCTGCCCCGCCGTCTGCCAGTTCGCTTTGATTTCAGTTTCTTTAGTTTTGGTACGCCCCGCAGCATAAGCTTTGTTTATTAAAATGATATAATCGTTATAAAGTTCCTTATCTTTTTCGTCTGCGTGGTCTGGATGATATTTCATAAGGATTTTGCGATACGCCTTTTTGATTTCTTCCGGGGAATCGGTGGTTTTGAGAAAGTCTACGAAAGTTTGGAAGTCTTTTTTGAAGGGCATTTTATTTTTTTTGGGGGAGCCTGTATCAATTAAGCCAGGACAGCTACCTTTTGCACATAAGACTACGCCAGAACAAGGACATTTTCTTTTATTTCTTTCATCTGCTTTTCATTAAAACCTAGCAATTCCATAATTTCTTTATCAGAAAGTTTTCCCTGTTTAAGGAGTTTTGTAGCAACTTGAATATCTCTTTCTCTTACAGCTTCTTTTCTTTCTTCTTTTGCCATTTCTTCCATTATTCTGCACATATGTTTTACCCCTTTTTCGTCTTCTTTGAGATATCTAGCTCTGTCAGCCAGAATCTTATTTTTCATATCATCGGCCTTTTTGCAATGAAAGTCATGCATTAGGTCGCCAATCGGGTCATCACCTTCATATTTTCCATTCACATAGATGATGTGACTTTCATCTCCGAATGGAAAATTGCATTCTTCTACAATACGGTTTATGTGATAAAGTGGCAAGCCTTTTCCTAAAATATCATTCTCAGTAATAAAAATGACATAGCTTTCTGGAAGATTCTTAGCATCTTCACCAGGAACAGTTATATCTGCATCCATCAAAGCAGAATTATAGCGTGCTCGTTTTGCACCGGCACCTTTATCAGCTCTCTGGATTTCAATATCGTAAGGTTTACCTTTATTGTCTTTTGCATAAACATCAAGTCTTACAGAACGACCTTCAAGGTTCTTTACGTTTTTCTGAGCAACTGTATCAATTACCTTAAGCTTCTTATTTTCAAGAATTATCTGAAGTACAAATTGAGTACAGTCCTTATCATTTTCAAAAAAGCGTGTCATAAAGTCATCGTCCATCAGCGTAAACTCCTGAAGACGAGCAATCATTTTCTGCTTCTTTGTCAGATCCTTTTTAGTCATATTTTATTTTATCATTTATATACCCAATCCGCAAGTTATACGCATAGTGGAGTGTGAATAAAACATTTCTTTAATGCAAAAAAAAGACCACCGAAAAATCGATGGTCTTATAAAAAATTTAGATGGGCGGTGTATCCATCATATCAATAAAATCAAAAATCCTACTTCCTGATAAACTTCCACAAAGCACCGGTTGCGCCTTCGGCCGGGTAGATGGCAATAATGGCTACTCCACCAACGGCATCAGAAGTAACTGTAAAGCTTTGTTTTACTGTAAATTCCTGGCCGGCAACGATTGGGTCATCACCCCAGGTTTTCCATTCGTCGGCACCAGCACAAATTTCTTTCCACCAGCCGGCTGCTTCTGAATTGTCTACTACGGTAAGGGTAATTGGAGTGTTAATATCAACATCAGAAGTTCCGTTGTAGCTTACGGTTACTGTATCGCCTTTTTTTGGAAGATAATATTTGAAAACTGGAGCATCGGTAATTGTTGTGATTGTTTTGAAATTAACAACGTTTCCATTTTCTGTATCGCCGACATCAAACTGAAGAAGTTTTGCAACATCAGAAACTTCAACTACAAATTCAATCGGGCCTTCTGGACGTGTAACAACTTCTCCAGAATCAAGCGCTGTATTTGTTGTTTCTACATCAGTTTTTTCCCAGGTGATTGTTGCTTTTTTGCCTGTTACCGGGTATTTTGCAGGATCATTTTTAATCAAACAGTTGTCATAGTACAAATCAAAGAAAACTTTTGCTGTAGCTGAAGGAGCGGTACCATCCAAAACATAAGTTTTTACACCTTCAAAAGGAACGCCTGCTTTTATATCTTCTGCCAATGCAAGTTCGCACTGTTCCTGAGAAATCAAATTATTCCAGGTTGAATGATTTGAAATACAAAGTTCAATTCCAGGAAGATCAATATCAGAAACGCCTTTGTAATGAACTTCAAAAGTATCGCCTTTCTGTGGTGGATCATATTTTAAGAAATCTGTAAATTCATTATTGCTTCCATAAATCTGAGTTCCACTTAAAAGATTGAATTTAGAAACATTTCCAGTTTTTGCATCTGCAAGATCGATTACATAAGTTCTTGGATGTTCAACTGTAGAAACAAATGCGCCTTTATTTGAAGTAGACGCACAACCAACAAAAAACGAACAAACAACAGCAGCCATTGCCACCAAAGATAAATTCTTTTTCATTTTTTTTACACCTCTACTTAAATTATAGCACAAGTAAATTATTTTTAAACTAAAATTTTAAGAGAATTTTACATAGATTTTTAAACAAATATTTAAGTACTTTTTAACTAAATCATTAAACCTATAATAAAACGCGTTAGGCTATGGAACACCGCAGAAGGCGTTCGTAAGAAACCGAAGGTTGCGTCGAATGAGCGTTAGCGAAGTGTGGAACAGCCGACCTCTGGCGACACGAAGTGGCGACTGAGGGAACACCCTAACAACTAACAACCAACCACTTACCGCCCCCCCTAAAACCTAACACCTAAAACCTAAATCCTACTACTCCGAATGTGGATGTGCCTTTTTGTAAATCTCTTTTAACTGTTCTGTAGTAACATGGGTATATCGTTGGGTTGTACTGATTGAACTGTGGCCGAGCATTTCCTGAACCATGCGGACATCAGCACCGTTTGAAAGCATTTGGGTTGCAAAAGTATGGCGAAAAGCATGAGGATTTATGTGATGTTTTGTTCCTTCAGAGCCTGAATAGCGCGAAATTATATAACGCATTCCACCGGTTGTAATTGGATGGCCTTTTTGATTTATAAAAAGTTCTTGCACGGGAGTTGTAACGTTATTTTCAAGCAGGATTTTCTTACGGTCTTCAAGATATTCTGTAAGGGCTTCTCTTGCTTTTGTTGCAAAAAAAACTTTACGCTGTTTATTCCCCTTTCCTGTAACAATGGCCGCATGATAAGAATCTGTAAAATCACTTAGTTTTAAATTTGTAAGTTCACTTATACGACAGCCGGAAGAATAAAGCATTTCAAAAATAGCATAATCGCGTTTTTCCCACAAAAGTTCATTTTTTTGTGGCATTTCGCAAAGTTCTGTAACTTCGGCTTTTGTCATAAAAGCTGGAATTTTCTTTGGAAGCTTTACAGTTTTTATTTCGAGGGCTGGATTTTTTTGAATATGACCAAATTTGTGCGCATAAGAAAACATAGTTCTAACAGCCGCAATAAAACGGTTTATAGAAGCCGCCGAACGATTCTTTTTTGAAAGCTGACCTATGCACAAAAGAAGATTTTCCTTTGTGATTGAAGAAATTTCCATTTGGGGCGAAAGCAATTCCTGCAGCAGTGTCAGATCATTTTTATAACCAAGCACTGTATTTTCCGAAAGCCCGCGCACGGCATCTATATAAGATAAAAATTCATCAGTTAATTCACAAAGTGTCATGCTTAGATTATCGGTGGAATAGCCGCAAGCTTTTAGCTATTAGCCACAAGCTTACTGCAAACTGCTAACGGCTTACTCTTCCTCTTCTGTAACAACAGGAACTTCTTCGTCGGCAGTATGGAGGTAATCGCAGTCAGGATTGATACAAGACTTGTAGCTTCCGTTTTTCTTGTCGAATTTTTCTACCAGGAACCAACCGCATTTTGGACAATACTGATTTTCCAATGGCTTAAAGTGACTGATAAACGTACAGGTCGGATAATTCGTACATCCAAAGAAAGACTTTCCTCTACCCTTTGTTTTTCGTTCAACAATTTCGCCGTCACAATCTTTACATGGACATTTTGCAAGCGGAATTGATTTTGTATTGTGGCACTCTGGGAAGCCTGAACATGCAAGAAAGAATCCAAAACGACCAAGCTTTTTAATCATTGGTTTGCCGCAAAGCTCACAAGTTTTGTCAGTTTCTTCATCCAAGAACCCTTTAATGCTTTCCTGAGTTGTCATAACTTCATCAACACGGTGCTTGAACGGATCAAAGAATTCGCCAATCATTTTGTTCCAAACAAGTTCATCAGCTTCAACTTTATCAAGATTATTTTCAACTTCTGCAGTAAAATGCTCATTTATTACATCAGGAAAACTTTCAACCAAAATCTTAGAAATCATTCTTCCAAGCTGAGTTGGAACTAACTGTTTGTTTGAACGGGTTACATAATAGCGGTCAAGCAAAACCGAAATGATTGGTGCATAGGTAGAAGGTCGGCCTATTCCTTTTTCTTCGAGCATGCGTACAATTGAAGCGTCGGTATAACGTGCTGGACCTTGTGTAAAATGCTGTTCCGGATGGAATTTATTTACATCAATTGTTTCGCCTTCTTTCATTGCAGGAAGCGATGTTGATTTATCTTCTTTTGAAGAAAGCAGTTTAATTACGTGATAGAAACCTTTTTCAGAAATCTTACTTGCGGCTGTTCGGAAAAGTGCATCTCCACTTGAAATTTCAACCGAAGTTGTAATCATTTTTGCGTTATTCATCTGTGAAGAAACAAAGCGTTCCCAAATGATTGTGTAAAGGCGGAGCTGGTCGTGAGTAAGATATTCTTTTACACTTTCAGGAGTGTAAGTTGTATAAGTTGGGCGAATACCTTCATGTGCGTCCTGTGCTGATTTTCCAACTGCATAATGAATTGGCTCTGCAGGTAAATCTTCAGGATGATTTTTAGAAATCCAGTCGCGAACATCTGCAAGAGCTGTATCAGAAATACGAACTGAGTCTGTTCGCATGTAAGTTATAAGTCCGACACGATTTGCACCAATTTGAATACCTTCATACAATTGCTGTGCAATCTGCATGGTTTTACGCGAAGTGAATCCAAGTCTGTTTGCGGCGGCCTGCTGCATTTTAGAAGTTGTAAACGGAGCCTTTGGACGTACAGTTTTTTCTGTTTTTTTAATTGAAGTAACGGTACAAGGTGAATTTTTAATTTTTTCTATAATCTCGTTTACTACCGCTTCTGATTTTAATTCTGGAGTTTCGCCCTTATATTTTACAAGCTGAGCTGTGAACGAAGTTTTTCCTTTAGCAAAATCTGCATCAAGTGACCAGTATTCTTCCGGCAAAAAGTCTTCAACTTCTTTTTCTCGTTCACAGATAAGACGCAGGGCAACAGACTGAACACGACCTGCAGAAAGTCCGTTTTTTACCTTTGTCCACAAAAGCGGGCTTAAATTATAACCAACAAGGCGGTCAAGAACACGACGTGCTTTTTGAGCATTTACTTTTGCTTCTACAATTTCGCCAGGATGTTTTACGGCTTCGGTTATGGCTGCCGGTGTAATTTCGTTAAAAACAATTCGGCTGATTTTTGCATCAGTTTTATCTTTTAAAGCGTTATTCAAATGCCAGGCAATTGCTTCTCCTTCGCGGTCGTTATCCGATGCAAGAAGGACAAAATCTGATTTTTTTGCGTCCTTCTGAAGTTCTTTTAAAAGCTTTGCCCTTCCTCTAACGGTAATGTATTCAGGCTGGAATCCGTTTTCTATATCGATTGCCATTCTTGATTTTGGTAAATCAATCAGGTGTCCCATAGAGGCCTTTACCGTATAACCTGCACCAAGATATTTTTCAATAGTGTGAGCTTTTGCAGGAGACTCAACAATTACAAGAGTCTGAGGTGTTTTTGCTTTTTTAGTTGCCATAATTCTTTCCTATATATACTTATATATAATAAATCTAATCTTAATTATTATCAAATAATTCCTGCTGCAAAGGATGATTTTCTGTTCCCGGCGCAGAAATAAGTTTTTTACAATAATCTGAATAACTGGTTATTACAGGAGCACCAGCTTCCAGAAATTTCTGCGGTGTATTTTCAACTTTGTGACGGCTTACAACTCCCTGCGAAAGTCCCGCCTGCAAAGTTGCCTGTACACCTTCCGAAACTTGTTTTGCCAATTCGCCGAATGCCGCTTCGTGGAACATAACATCTCGCCCAGAATCAAGTGCAAAATCGGCAGTAATAAGAGCACCACTTCCAGCAGGAGCTTCAACTACAACCGTAGCCGGTGACAATCCTGCAATAATTCGGTTACGACCAACAAAATGCCAGTTTGCCATTCCCATTCTTGGCTCGTATTCACTAATAATACAACCGCCAGTTTTAAGAATTTGCGCTGCAAGTTTTTTATGCCCAGCAGGAACAATTTCGTCAATGCTGCTTGGAAGAACCGCAATAGTCCGTCCTAATTTTGCAGTATCAGCGCCTTTTTCTTCTGCATCGTAATAAGCATCAATTGCACCTTGATGAGCATATCCGTCCGCACCGTTAGCAAGGCCAGAAACAACCGTACAACCATCCATAACTGCATCGTAGGCAAAATTTAAAGCAGCCTTTTTACCAGCCTGAGTAAGTCTTCTTGTTCCTACAACAGAAACCGACCGTTCCGCAAGAATGCCGACATTTCCACGACAAAACAGAAGATACGGCGGATCCGCAATCTGACGCAAAAGTTCAGGATATTCAGAATCTGTATAAAGCAAAAGCTGAATTCCAAGCGTTCTACAATAATGTAAAGCCGCCTTTGCCATTTTTAGATTTTCCGCTCCATTCCAAACGACACGCGAGCTAAAGCTTCTGTTTACAAGTTGCGAAATCTCTTCTATAGAAAGTAATGCAAGAGTATTATAACTGTCAAGATTTTTTGCTAACAAAATTTTTTCTTTGCACGACAAAAAAGTAATTCTGTTTAATGAGATGTTTAAAATGTCTTTTTCATCATTGTCCGTAAGCTGCATCAAGAACTGTTTTTTTATTCTCCTCTGCGGTTGCCTTTGTTTCAGCAGATTTTGTTGTTTCTATTATTTTATCATACATTTCTGCCGATTTGTCAAATTCAAAAGTAGAATAATACGCTCTTGCAAGCACAAACATTGCGTCAACATTTTTTGTATCAATTGAAATCAGTTTTTCCAAAGGAGCGATTGCTTTTGCAGGTTCATCAAGTTCAAACACATAAAGAACGCCCAATCCATACATTGCACGAACATATCTGTCTTCTATAGCAATTGCACGTGAATAAGCATCTTCTGCAAGTTTTAAATAATTATAGCGGATTTCGTTTGCACCGGTTCCACCAAAATCCATTGCAGCATGCGACATATAACCTGCACAAACTCCAACATAATAGTAAAGATTCTGATTGTCCGGGTAATAATTCAGGGCTTCCTTAAAACAATTTAAAGCTTCACCGTACATTTTATTATCAAGATAGCGGGTTCCAAGAATTTTGTACCATATTCCAATCTGACTTTGTGCCAGCTGAACATCTGCAACTCTATCCTGATATTTTTCTATTGCAGACTTTAGTTCTTCTATAGTTGTAGGATTTTGAACGCCTTCTTCAAGCTTTTGATGACGCATGATTGTTTTGTTAGAAACTTTACAAGAAAAAAGTGAGAAAACAAAAAATCCGATTATAACAAAACTAATTTTTTTCATACAAAGCTCCTAATCTTCAAAATATTTTTCATGCGCCTGTTGCAGCTGAGTGTCTGTAACGTGCGTATAAATCGTAGTTGTAGACAAATCTGCATGCCCCAAAAGTTCCTGCACCGAACGTAAGTCTGCACCACCGCTCAAAAGATGGGTTGCAAACGAATGGCGCAATGTATGAACCTTTGCCTGCACCCCGGATAGAGTTTCCAGCTGCTTAAACTTTTTCCAGACGCCCTTTCTTGTAATTGGTTCGCCCTTATAGTTTACAAAAACTTCGGCAACATTCCGTCCTTTTACAAGCTCCGGACGAACTTCTTTTAAATAAAAATCTAACTTTTCTGCAGCCCGCCCACCAAAAGGAACCAGGCGTTCTTTATCACCTTTACCATGAACTAAAATTAAATTTTCATTCATGTGGACGTTTACAACCCTAAGTGAACACGCTTCGCTAATACGCAGACCGCACGAATAAATCAGTTCAAAAAGCGCATCATCCCGCCTGCCGATGGGAGTACTGGTGTCTATGCAGGCAAGAAGAGCGTCAACCTGTTCAACCGAAAGAACCTTTGGAAGATTCTTTGCAGCTTTTGGCCGGTCTAATAAAAGCGTAATGTTTTCCTGCCAGATATTTTTTCTAACAAGATAATCACCCAACGCCCGTAAAGCAGAAATATCTTTTGCAATCGTTATTTCAGAAGCACCATTTTCTTTTCTGCTTATAAGATAAAACGAAAGAGTTTGAGTTGTAACTTCCTTAAGTTTTATCTTTTGATTTTCGAGCCAGTTTAAAAATTCCTGCGATGAAATTCTATAAGTTTGGGCAGTAAGTTCCTGATCCCTTTTTACAAGAATTAAGTCGGAATAAAACTGATTCAGAAAATCTTCTATAGTCATATTCTATTCAAGATTGATTGTCTTACTCAAACCGTTTGTTGACCAGATTGCAGGTTTTGTTAAATCATCCGGACCTGCATATCCAGAAGGAACAAACTGTTTGCGTGACTGTTTTGCATAATTGCTCAAGTCTTCATTCTGGAACAATGAATTTCCAAGATTTCCGTTTTTATCATTTTTTCCAGAATCCTGTTTTTCAGTTCCATCCTGATTAAAATTAAACAATTCGCTCTGAGCCTTTTTTTCAGCTTCCAAATCTTTTTTAGAAACGAATGAACCTGAATGAAGAATTTTTTCAAGTTCACCAGAACGAATTACGTTTTCATCATAAACTACAGGTTCTTCTTTTTCTTTAGCCGCAGCCTGCTGTTCAGCTCTTTCTTTTGCTGCCTGTTCAAAACCAGTTGCAATTACTGTAACACTGATTTTTGATTCCATTGAATGGTCAATAACTTGTCCAAAATAAACGTTGCGGTCTTTATCTGCAGAAGCTGTAACAATATTACAAATTTCTTCAACTTCGTTCATAGAAACTTCTTCCGAAGCACAGATATTAATAAGAATATTTTTTGCACCGTCAATATGAGAATCTTCAAGTAAAGGATTCGAAATTGCTTTTGTAGCTGCTTCTACTGCGCGGTTTTCGCCTTCACCAACACCAATTCCAAGGATTGCATTTCCCTGTCCCTGCATTGTATTTTTTACATCTGCAAAGTCGGTATTTACTTCGCCGGCACGTGTAATAATATTTGAAATTCCTTCTACACCCTGACGCAAAACATCATCAGCAATAAGGAAAGCCTGTCTTACAGGAGTATTTTTATCTACAACTTTTAATAGCTGCTGATTAGGAATTACGATTAAAGAGTCAACCTGCTCATGCAATTTTTCCAAACCAGCTTTAGCCTGACGCATTCTAACCGGACCTTCAAAATCAAAAGGAGTTGTAACTACACCAACAGTCAATGCACCAAGTTCACGCGCAATTCTTGCAACAACAGGAGCAGAACCAGTTCCAGTTCCACCGCCCATTCCTGCAGTAATAAAAACCATATCTGCACCGCGCAATGCATTTGTAATAAGTTCTTTATCTTCTTCGGCAGCCTGTTCACCAACTTCCGGCCGTCCACCAGCACCAAGTCCTTTTGTAACTTTTTGACCAATTGCAAGCTTATTTGAGGCATTTGAACCTTTTAAAGCCTGAAGATCTGTATTAATTACAATAAATTCAACATTAGAAAGCTTTGTGCTAATCATTCGGTTAACGGCATTTGAACCACCGCCACCGCAACCAATTACCTTGATTTTTGTAGGGCTGCTGCCTTCTACTTCTTCATTAATTCCAGTTGTATCTTCAACAATAGAAAAATCCATATTTCCTCCCATCTATGAACTTTTTTTTTCAACTTTTCTCTAAAAAAGGGCATCCTTTATTTTTTTAAGGAAACTAACTTTTTCACCACCAGTTTTATTCTGATGTCCCCTAATCTTACGTCTGTGCTCTTTATTTTGTGCAAGACCTTTATTTGCAGTTACAAGTCCAATTACAGTTGCAAAATCAGGTCGGCGGTATTTTTCTTCTATTCCACCAAGATTTTCCGGAATTCCAAGACGAACTGATGAAGTTTTGAATACTGCCTGAGCAAGTTCAACTACACCTTCAAATTGAGCACCACCACCAGTAAGAATGATATTTCCCGAAAGCTGTTTGATTGAATCGTTGGTATTTTTCATGATTGCAGCTTTTACCATTGTAAAAATCTGTTCCATTCGTGCCTGAATAATCTGACAAAGCTGTGTTTTACCAATAATTTCTGGAGCTCTTCCACCAACGCCCGGAAGAATTACATCAATATCCTCGCCAACACTTGGACCCCAGCAACATCCATATTTTAATTTAATATCTTCGGCAGCAGAAACTGGAATGCCAGTAACAATTGCAATATCGTTTGTAACAAGGTTACCGCCAACAGGGACAGAAGCTGTACCAACTGGAGCTCCATTTAAAAGAACAAGAACATCGGTTGTACCGGCACCAAGGTCAATAATAATAGACCCAAGTTCCATTTCGTCTTCGTGGCAAACAGACTGAGTTTGTGCAAGAGTTTTGAGCATTACTCCATCCAAAGCATAGCCCGCTCTTGAAATACAAGCCCGCATATTCTGAATTATTGTTTTTGCTGCAGTTACAATAAAAACTTCTGCTTCAAGACGGATTCCAATTCTGTGAATAGGATCGCGAATTCCACCAAAGCCATCAACAATATAATTTTGCGGGATTACATGAAGTTTTTCTTTATCTTCCGGCAGCATGATTGCAGTAGCGTTGTCTATTACTTTATCTACATCATCAGTTGTAATTTCGCGGTTATTTTTATTACTTCTTACAGGAACAACACCTTTTGACTGCTCGCCTTCTATTTGTGAACCACCAATTGCAGTAATTACAGAATTTACCAAAATTCCGCCATCCTGTTCGGCAGCTTCTATTGCTTCGCGAATTGCATCTTTTGCATCTTCAATATTAACAATAACTCCATTACGAAGTCCCGCAGATTTTCTTGAAGAAGTTGCAATTATCTGTAATTTTCCGTCTTCATCTACTTCACCGACGGCAACTTTTATTACACTTGTTCCTATATCAAGTCCAACAATCATTCCCCAAACCCCTATTTTGTCTTACAAGAAACTGAACCATATCTTAAATCAACTTCGATAACATCCGTATCAAGAAGATTTAAAACATCAAGTACTATCATCATATAGTTTAACGAATCTTCATTCAATGACCTGTCCGTTAAAACTCGAATTTTAGACTGAGAAGGAATAAGTGCAAGCTCGTAGTTTCCGAATTCTTTTGGAATAACGCAAATTTCCGAAATGCTCGCAAAGTATTTACTTGATTTAGCACCAATTGCAGAAATTTGTTCAATAAGAGGTTTAAATTTATCTGCAATTCTGGCTCCATCGGTAACATATTCAATTGGAAGCCCAGAAACAATAGGAACTGAATTTGTATCAAGTTTTACACGAGGATTTACAGGAAAAAGAACTCCATATTTATCAATCTGCAAAGGATAAGAATGACCTTTTTCGGAAGCAAAAGTCACAGCTACCGGAGTACGTTCCGAAACTGAAACAAAGATTTTATCAGGGAATTTTTTTTCTACACGCGCATTTGCAATTCCAGATTCTGAACACAAAAGGGAAACAGCCTGATCAACATCAAAATCAAGCCAGGAAGAACTGTTCATTGGAAGGAGGAGCATCGCAATGTCTTCGGCAGAATAATTTACCTGCCCCGAAATTGTAACTTTAGGATTTGAAAAAACTGGCAAAACATATTTGTATACAACAAGTTCACCAAGAAGAAGCACACAAAGTACAACAAAAATAATCTTGATTGCCTTAAATTTCTTCTCTGCCTTTTCATCTGAAGAAGACGTATTTACCTCCGTAACCTCTTCGTAATCATCACCAATGTAAAAACCGATGTCACTCATTTTCCTAATCCCTTTTATCCTCTATTTTAACTTTTTATAATGTATATAAATTATCACTATTAATAACGGCACTTTGCCTGAAACCTTCATCCTTTTCTTCGCACCTGGAAGCGTTGAGCACAAACCCACACATTGCCAGAGTTATTATTATAGAAGAACCACCTCCCGAAAAAAATGGAAGCGGAATTCCAGTTGAAGGAAGCAAACCACAAACTACCATGCAGTTCACCATAGACTGAACAAAAATTACCGAAATACAGCCAAAACTTCCGTAAGCAGCAAATCTGTTTGGAGTTTTAAATGCAGTTCTGTAACCTCTCCACGCAAAAAAGAGCAAAAGTACAAAAAAGGCAATTACACCAATGTAGCCCATTGCTTCTGCCCAACCAGCAAAAATATAGTCAGCCTGAACTTCTGGAATGCTGTTCAAACGTTTTAAGTTGCGTCCAATTCCAACACCCCAGAATCCGCCGGCACTAATTGCATTTTTAGAAGCGTTTGCCTGGAAGTTTACAGTTGAAGCCCCTTCTGAAGGCTTTAAAAAGTACAGCAAACGTTCAATTCTGTATTTTTCGGAAGTGATTACCAGAATTGAAATTGGAATTGAAAAAATTAAGAACGGCCAGATCCACTTTAATTTTGCGCCGCTAACAAAAAACATCAAAATTCCAATAATTATAAGGAAAACACTTGTAGAAAAATCTTTTTCCAAAAGAACCAGCGTAACCAGAATTAAAAATCCGATTACACAAGGCAAAACCGTTCTGTCTTCTTCATTTTCCTTGTCAAATTCTTTGTCAAAATAGTTTGCAAGGAACAAAACCATAGAAAATTTTACAAGTTCCGACGGCTGGAAGGTCATTTTAAATGGAAGTTTAAGCCATCGTCGTGCACCGTTCAATTCAACCGATAAAGGCGGAATAAAAACAAGCAGACAAAGCAAAACTGAAAACAAAACAATAAAAATCACGAGTTTTTTAATATATTTCATATCAAGGAAGCAGAAGAACAGGAAAAGAACCATCCCCACTCCCGAATAAATTAACTGGCGCTGAAGAAAGTGATACGGATTATTAAAAGCTCTCATTGCATAATTTTGTGAACAAACAAACATTGCAAAGAGTCCAAGCCCCCAGAGAAGAAATAATGCAATTAAAAATCCAAGATCGGTCTTGTGATACTGCTCAACAGGCCGTTCTGCCGAAAAACTATAGTGATTCATCTTTTAGCGTTCCTCCGTCTTTCAAGAATAAATCAGTAAGTTTTTCAAGCGACATTGAATGCGAACCTTTTAAAAGGATTACATCGTCTTTGGAAGCAATATCTTCAATCTTATCTGCAATTTTTCTAAATGAGTTTTCCTCGTTATTTTCAAAATATTCAGCGTGATTTTTGCAGGCAAATTCTTCAAACGCAAAGTGCATTTCGGGACCAACAAAGAAAACAAAAACTTCTGCATTTTCAGCAACTGAATTAAGTTTTGTACCAATTTCTCTGTGTGATTTTTCTGAAGAATCCCCAAGCTCTTTCATATCGCCAAGTACAAAAATGATTTTGCAAGCGTCCTTTCCACAAACGCCAGCGTCATCAGGTCCAGCCCCGCCTTGTACAAGCTTTGCCCCAAATTCAATTGAAGCGCTCATTGAATCAAGATTTGCGTTGTAACAATCCTGAATTAAAAGAAGAGATTTATTTTTTAAAACAAGACGTTTAATTTCCAGTCGTCCTGCTAGTCCGTTTACACTTTCAATTCCTTCTTTAATTTCTTCAGCTGGAATTCCAAGTTCTTTTGCACAAGCAATTACACCAAGAGCATTAATAAAATTATATTTTCCGCCAAGATGAAGATTTACCTGAATTCCATCAAGAATAAATTTTGTACCAAGAATTCCGCAGTCTTTTACATCACTTATTCCAAGTTCCGCAAGTGATTTTTCATCATCACCAAATTTTACAATTTTACCTTTTACATTTTGAGTACAAAAATCTGCAAAATCATCGCTTGCTGGAACAAAGCAGGCTCCATCAGCTGGAATATAATCAAATGATTTTCGTTTTTCGGTTGCAATATTCTGGCGTGAACCAAGAATTCCAATGTGAGCAGTTCCAATATTTGTTATGATTCCGTACTTTGATTTTAAAACCTTAGAAATTTCGCCGATTTCGTTTACTCGGTTCATGCCCATTTCAAAAACACCGACTTTATGTTCTTTGCGGATATTAAAAACTGAAAGTGGAAGTCCGGTTTCGGAATTAAAATTCCCTTTTGTATAAACTGAGTTTTCTGCTCCAAAATGACGAACACAAACTGCCGCCATAAGCTCTTTTGTTGTAGTTTTTCCACAGGAACCGGTTATGCTAACTTTTGTAAGATTCGGGAATTTTGCAACGTAAGCTTCTGCCGCATCCTGCAACGCGTGAAGAGTATTTTCTACAGTTATAAAAGCAACTCCCGGATTTTTAGAAGCCATTTCATCATACAAAGCTGATTTTTCGGAATATTCGCTGGTATTTATAAAAACAACACTCGCACCTTTTTCCAAAGCCTGAGGAATGTAAATATGTCCGTTTTGTTTTTCACCAACAAGCGGAACAAAAAGAGAAAAAGAAACAACATTACGGCTGTCTGTAGCAACGGAAGTAAAGGAAACAGATTCTGCCCCCACCCCAAGCATGCTGCCTTTTACTGCGGCAACCAATTCCGGCATTGTGAGTAAAGATTCATTTTTCTGTAAAGCGTCCGTCATGTTTTCCGCAGCTCCCATCATTTTTTCTCCCCAGTCATTTCTACGCGAATAATATCATCCGATTCAGCCTTGTGCATTCCAAGTTCTTCGGTTGCAATCTTTTCAATTCGTTCCGCATTTGAAAGAATGCTTATTTCGCCAACAAGCTTTTTATTTTCCTCAATCAATTTTTCCTGTTTTGCTTCAAGCTCAATCACTTCTTTTGTTAAATCAGAATATTTTTTTGCCTGAAAAGCATAAAGCCCAAGAATTACTGGAATTGAAAGCGTAATAAGACTGATTCCAATAATTTTAAACGCCTCTTTTATTTTTAAACGCGCAATTCCTCTCATTAAAATCCCTCCACGCCCACAAGCCGATACTCATTAGCATCAGCAATTTTTCTAACAACACGCAATTTTGCACTTCGTGAAGGTGAATTAGTTTTAATTTCCTCTTCGGTTGGACAAACTGGTTTGCGAGTAAGGATTTCTGCACAAGCATTTCCGCCACAACGACAAACAGCAACTTCCGGCGGGCAAACGCACTGTTTTCCAAGATTACGGAAATAATTTTTTACAATTCTATCTTCCAGCGAATGGAACGTAATTACACCCATTTTTCCGCCTGGTTTAAGACAGTTAAATGCAGAATGAATTGCAAGCGGAAGTCGTTTTAATTCTCCGTTTACCGCAATTCGCAAAGCCTGAAAAGTTCTTGTTGCAGGATGAATCTGACCATATCTGTAATTTGCAGGAACCGCATTCCAGATAATTTCTGCAAGAGCTTTTGAAGATTCAATTTTTCCACCGCGACGGGCATTAACAATTGCAGAAGCAATTCTTCGGCTAAGTTTTTCTTCGCCATAAAGA
Organism: Treponema sp.; assembly: GCA_024680155.1. GTDB lineage: Bacteria > Spirochaetota > Spirochaetia > Treponematales > Treponemataceae > Treponema_D. Next base: position 43,517 of record JAILCM010000136.1, on the reverse strand, counting down.
TAGATTAAATCAGCAAGCTTTTCTTCAGGAAGTTCGTTTACCAAATCGGCCGCAGATTTTTCTGAACCGGCATTTAAACGCATATCAAGTTTTTCATCATAGCGGAAAGAAAATCCACGTTCAGATTTTTCGTAATGAAAAACAGAAATTCCCAAATCAAAAAGAATTAAATCAGGTTTATCATATTCTGCTGGATAATTTGCATAAAAATCGTTGAACCAGCCGTTATAAAAATGTACACGGTCTCCAAACTCAGCCAAACGTTCTTTTGCCGTTGCCTGAATTACGCAATCAGCATCAAGTCCAACAATTGAAAGATTTTTATATTTAGAAAGGAAATTATATGTGTGTCCGCCTTCACCAAGCGTAGAATCAATCATTAAAGCTTTTGATTCATACGGCTCGCCTATAGGAGACAAATATTCGAGACATTCTTTTAATAAAACCGGAGTGTGAACTATTTCCATTTTCCCACTTTCTCACAATATAATTTCTAAAAATGTATATCATTAAATTCTTCCGCAGATTCACGGAACGAGCTGTCGGTTTCAATTTGAAAATCTTTATAAACCTGAGAATCCCACAATTCAACACATTTTGCCATGCCAAGAATTGTACAATCCTTAGAAAGATTCGCATATTCGCGTAAGCTCTGGGGAATAGAAAGCCGTCCGTTTTTATCAAATTCCACAAGCTGGGCAGGTGCTACAAAATGACGAACGACATTTAAACTTTTTGTTTTCATCATAGAAGCATTCCCCAGCAGCTTAGTCTGAAAAGACTCCCACTCTTCAGAGGTAAAAAGCCACAAGCAGCGATCTAAACCTTTGGTAACAATAACTGCATCTTGATTAACAGCCGTTCTCAACTTTGAGGGAAAGGAGACACGACCTTTGTCATCAATTGTATTATTGTATTCACCAGTTAACAGATTCATACCCACTTATTACCACTTTTTACCACTTTTTCCCACTTAACGTACATTTTATAGCAAAATTTGCTAAAGTCAACGCCTTTTTATGCAGATAATAATAAAAATTTATCTTTATAAAGTTTTTTACACATACATTTTTATACTTCACAAACGATTAGCAATCAGTACACTAAACAGGAATTAAAACAACGGGTTATAATAGGTAACAAAATGCAGTTTTCTACGATGAATGAAAGCCATCTGCACAAAACACTTAAACTTTTGTACTCACAGCAAACGGAAGGTCAAACCGAAGTTGAAAAGAACGGCTACATTTACGATATCTTTTCGCCGGAAGAAGGAATTATCGAGATTCAGACTAAAAATCTTGCAAAATTACTACCAAAAATTTTGGACGCTCTGGAACGAGGAATAAAAATAAAACTAGTCCACCCGGTTCCAGTTGAACGCAAAATTCTTTTAACAGATTCAGAAGGAAACAAAATTTCTTACAGAAAAAGCCCAAAAAAAGAAAACATTTACAGTATTTTTCGTGAATTAACAGGAATTTACCCGGTACTTTTGAACCCAAATTTTACACTTGAAGTTCTGGAAGTAAAAATTACCGAAGAAAGAGTCCGCACAACAGAACCAGTTCAATCTAGAAACGGACGTCGTCGCTTTAGAAGAAACTGGCTTAAAACCGGAAAAAAATTGGACGAAATTTTTGAAACAAAACAGTTCCGAACTGCAAACGATTATCTTGCCCTGCTCCCGCCTAATCTCCCTCAGAAATTTTCAGCAAAAATGCTTGCAGAAGAATTAAAAACGCAAAAACTGGTACAACCAGGAGCCGCATCCAACAACGCCCATCTTATGATTTGGGTATTCAACAAAATGGAGTTGATTGAATGCGTTGGCACTAAAAATAGGAGCAGAATTTATCGTAAGAAAATTGCTAAAACTTCCACAAAAGATTAAATCCCGCAGAATCTTCTTAAAAAGAATCCTACAAAAACAGCATTCCGAACGCCGCGCCCATCAAAATTATTAAAATTGGATGCAGCTTAAACTTAAATAAAAGCACAGTAAAAAGTTCGTAAACCGCAAGATTCATCCAGTTAAAAAGATTTTTCCATTCGCTGATTTGTTTTAAAACCGCAAAATCCTCCGGCAGATTCATTACCGCATAAATAAAAATCTGAAGGGCCGGAACAAGAACAAGCCCCGTAGTAACTGGCCGCAAAAAACTGAGCGCACCTTTTACAAGAGGATTTTTATGAAATTTTTCAAGAAAATGCGCAATTATAAGGATGATAATTATGGAAGGAAGGGCTTCGGCTAAAGTTGCAACAATCGCTCCCAAAACTCCGTGCTGACTAAAACCAATGTAGGTTGCCATATTTGTTCCAAGAGGCCCCGGTGTACTTTCGGAAATGGCAATCATATTGTAAAACTGATCGGCAGAAATAATTCCTTTATCTACAACCGCCTGCTGCATAAGAGTAATTGCAACAACACCGCCGCCAATTGTAAAAAGTCCTATATAAAAAAACGTAAGAAAAAGCTGAAGATAACTCATTTTTCGCCACCTTCATTTTCGTTATCCGCCTTCTTTTGCTTAATCAGCGTAAACACAACTCCAGTTGCTATTGCCACAAGAATTATATAAAACGACTGCAACTTAAAGAAAAATACGAGCACAAAGGCAATCACCATAAAAACAGCATTCCACACATTTTTAATTGTCTTTTTTGCAAAATTCACAATTACACTTGTAAGAAGAGCTGCAACCGCAACGTTAATTCCTTTTAAAGCTTTTTGAATAAGCGGATATTCCGAAATTGAATTAATCAGCCTTGCAAGAATCATTATTATTACAAGCGACGGAGTTACCATTCCAAGACTGGCAATTACTCCACCAAGAATTCCAGCCTGCCTGTAACCGACAAAAGTTGCAACGTTAATTGCAATAATTCCCGGCGTACTCTGGCCAACTGCATAATAATCAATCAAATCTTCTTCTGTAATCCAGCCATGACTCTGAACAAGTTCACGCTGCATCATAGGCATCATTGCAAGCCCACCACCAAAAGTAAATGCCCCAATTTTTGCAAACGTAAAATAAAGGTCAAGAAGCTGTAAAAATTTATTCTTCTTTTTCAAAATAAAACTCCTTTAAGCACAAACACTCTACTCCACCCTCGCCAGCCCAAGTTTCAGCTACAACTTTAGTACAACTTGAACGCAGGTACCGCTTGGTTTGTTCGCCTTTACGGTAAAAGACGCTCCAATCTGGTTCGCCCTATACTGCATGGAATTAATACCAAGCCCTTTCTTTTCACCCAACTCTGAACGTTTAGCTTTTATACCGCATCCGTCATCCACAACTTTTACATACAATTTTGAGCCTGTTTTTTTTATCTGCACCAAAACTGATGCCGCCCGTGAATGTTTCATCACATTATGCAAAGCTTCCTGAATGATTCTAAAAATATTCAGCTTTTGGGTTTTATCAAAAACAACTGATTCAGGAACCGCCCATTCATACAAAACCTTAATTCCAGTCTGCTTTTCAAAACTGACACAAAGATTATGAATACTCTTGTTCATTCCAAGGCTTTCAAGTTCAACCGGATAAGAATTATGAGCATACTGACGGGTCGTTACCAAAGTATCGCTTATAAGCTCGGCAAGTTCAAGCATCTGTTTTTTATCAACCGGATCACTTTGATTTGAATAACTCTTACAAAGCATAGAAATTCCTGCAAGCCGCTGGCAAATATCATCATGCAAATCATTACTGAACCGCTGACGTTCAATTTCACTAATTCTCAAAACTTCCGCTTCAACTTCCATTCGCTTAGAATTAGCTTCCAAAAGTTCGCGGGTACGCTTTTCAACTTCCTTTTCAAGATACTCAGAACGTTTTTTTCGCTCTTCAATATCAAGAATTCGCATAATCGACTGTCCAATACTTATACAAACAGAACACAAATAGGGAAGAATATCTGACGGCCCATCATAAAGAACACAACCAATAATTTCACCAGCAATATGAAGAGCCTTAAAAATCATTGAATTAGGAATTTCATCATCGTAATAAAGATATTTTGAGTAAAAATCACTCAGTGACAACTCTTCACCATTCGTAAAATTTTCAAAATGAACACCGTTTCGTCTTACATAAACATCTTTTACTTTAATTTTAGAAGCATCAATCGCCTGATTTTTTATAGAAAAAGCAAGAACGCAGAAATTTTTTATTCCAAGCTGAGCAATATTTTCGTTGATTATATACTGAAGCCCCCAAAGAGTCTGACAATAATTTAAATCCTGACCAATATAACTTACAGTTCGCAAAAGCATTTCTGATTGAACAAAACGAGACTGCATTTTTTCAAGAACTTCTTCATCAAAATGCAATGCTTTTTCTGGACCACAACCGCAGGAATTTCGCAAAACAAGATTAGATTCAATAAACTGCTCAGACGGAAGTTCTTTTTTGTCAATCAAATCTAGAATTGCATCTACCGAGGCTTCACCAGTTTCTACCATAGGCTGATGTACGGTTGTAAGAGCTGGAATTACAAATTGCCCCTGTGGAACATCATCAAAACCAGTTACCGCAGGAAAACCAATTTCTGGATTGTCGGAATTGATTTTAAGGAACTTGTAAACACCAATCGCCATATTATCATTTGCACAAACAATAACATCTGGAGCTCCATGACCTTCCGCATAATAAGTTTCCATCGCTTTAATCGCCGCTTTTTCAGTAAACCATCCACGTTTTATTGTATACGAAAGTTCTGGGTACCACGGTTTGTAAGCTTCGATAGTTTTTATAAAAATTTCTTCACGCTTGATTGCATCCTGATGTTTTAATGAACCGCCAATGTAAAAAAACTTCTTATAGTTGTGATTTAAAATCAAGTGTTCTATAAGCTGTTTCATAGAAGCGTCAGTCTGAATCAAAAGCGACGGGATATCCTGAACTTTTTGTCCTACCGAAACAACAGGAATTTTTCCCCACAATTTTTCAAGCTGACTTTTGCATTTAATATCATATTTATCCGAAATTACCGAAGTTAAAAAAATTATTCCATCAAGATTAAAAAACTCTTTTGAAGGAAATGAAGCCAGCAATGATTTTTCCGCAAACTTTAGATTTTCCTGCTGAAAACAAATAAGCTCAACGCCAAGCTCCTGTGCACGTTTTTTTACGCCCGAATACACCGAAATTTGATATTCTTCATCAAGAATGTTTAAAACTAAGCCAATCCGCATAAATTCATTATACATTTTTTTTTAATTTTGTGATATTATATAATTATGGAATATACAGTATTAATTATAGACGATCATCCTTTGTTCAGCAGAGGTCTTGCTCAGTTAATTGAAACTCAAAAAATTTACAAAGTCACAGGAATGGCAAAAGACAGAATGGAAGCTATTTCCATGATTAATGATTTAAAACCAAATCTTGCCATTGTAGATTTAAACTTAGGACAGGAAGACGGACTTGAATTAATAAAAGATATTCTTGTAATGCAGCCAAAAACAACAGTTCTTGTACTTTCCATGCACGACGAACGTTTTTATGCAGAACGGGCGCTCAAAGCTGGTGCAAAAGGTTACATTATGAAAGAGGAAGCCGAAGCTCAGGTTATAAACGCAATTCAAACAGTAATGAGCGGCGGAATCTATCTTAGCGAAAATGAAAAACAACGCCTTAAAGATATTTCCGAATCAGATTCTTCAAAAGCAGAAAAAGAACCTTTCGATTTAATCTCTACACTTTCTGACCGCCAGCTCCAGATTTTTACTTTAATTGGAAAAGGTCTTGGAACCGTAGAAATTGCCGGAAAACTTAATTTGAGCATAAAAACCATTGATACACACAAAGAAAACATCAAAATTAAGCTCCACTGTGCGTCATCAGCAGAATTAAGACAAATGGCAATTGAATGGACAAGCCACTAAAAAGGTTTTAAGAAAAACTACCGATTTTATTAAATTTTGACTTATCGCATACTGTCTCTATGGAAAAAAAAGTTTCAGATTTTCATAAAGACCAAAAATCTAACATAGACCAGAATGCAGTTAGTTTAAAAGACGTTTTTAAGGATTATTTTTCAATCGGAACTGCACTTAATCATTATTCACTTACTCACGATTCAATAGAAACAAAACTTGCAAAAAAACATTTTAACCTGATTGTTGCTGAAAACTGCACAAAAATGGACAGCATTTATAAAAGCGAAACTGAACTTGATTTTTCAAAGGCAAACGATTTTCTAACATTCGGAAAATGCAATAATTTTCAAATGCGATGGCACACTCTTGTCTGTCATTCTCAAACTCCCGACTGGCTTTTTAAAAACAATGACGGAACAGCAGTTTCAAAAGAAATTCTTGAAGACAGACTCAAACATTATATCCGTTCGGTAATGAATTATTGCAAAGGTTTCCAGGTTTCTTCTTTTGATGTTGTAAACGAAGTTATTTCAGATAAAACCTTTGTTTTACGAACAAAAGACGACCATTCTTTGTGGTACGATATTCTTGGTCCAGATTATATAGACAAAGCATTTCTGTGGGCGCATGAAGCAGATTCAAAAGCAGAACTTGTAATTAATGATTATAATCTCGAAATTATTCCGCAAAAACGCCAGGCAATGTACGAACTTGTAAAAGGAATGCTGGAACGCGAAATTCCAGTTCATGCAGTAGGATTACAAATGCACATAAGTATAAAAAATCCGCCGGTCGAACAGATTGAAGAAACAATAAATTTATTTGGAAGCCTTGGTGTAAAAGTTTTAGTGACCGAAATGGATGTTTCTGCTTACGAATCCGAAAAAGAAGCCCGAAAAGAATATACCGCAGAACTTTTGGAAGAACAGGCTCAAAGATACAGCGAACTTTTTGAATGTTTTAAGCGTTGTGCTAAAAAAGGTTACCTGGAAAAAGTAATTCTTTGGGGCGTTACCGACAGCACAAGCTGGAAAAACTTTTTCCCGGTTCCAGACAGAACTGACATTCCGCTTTTGTTTAATGCAGACGGCAGTGCAAAACCCGCTTTCACCAGGATTATTAAATAATTTTTTTAGACTGTACTGTATTAGTCCAGATTTCGTCCGTATAAATTAGAAATAAATGCAAGTTCTTCTGCAAATTTTTGCTTTAAATCACCAGTATTCATACGCCAGGTCCAGTTTGCACCAGTTGTAGAAGGCATATTCATACGCGCTTCATTTCCACAACCAATTATATCCTGCATTGGAACAACAGCGTAAACGGCATTAGAAGCAATTACAGTTTTTATCATATCTTTTCTTAAAGCACCACTTTTTACCAGAGCCCTCGCCTTTTCTACAGTCAGTTTTTTACCTTCAATGTAAGATGCAACAAGAACAATCAGTTCATCACTAGCCGCTTCAAGCCACCCCTGCAATGTATCGTTATCGTGAGTACCAGTATAAACAACGCAATTATCTGTACAAAACTGATGCGGAAGGAACACATTTGTAAATCCGTTTTCCTTAATTTCATTCGTACTAAACGCAAACTGCAAAACTTTCATTCCAGGAAATCCAGTTTCATCACGCAAAGCACGAACTTCGTCTGTAATAACGCCCAAATCTTCTGCAATTACAGGTAAATCTCCAAGCTTACGGCGAATAGTTTTAAACAAATCAATTCCAGGTCCTTTAATCCATTCACCATGAATTGCTGTTTTTTCTCCAAAAGGCACCGACCAATACGCTTCAAAGCCCCTGAAATGGTCAATACGCAAAATGTCAGTCAATTCAAAAATACGCTTAATCCGCTTTATCCACCACGAATAAGAATCTTTTTTCATTTTATACCAATCATACAAAGGATTTCCCCAAAGCTGACCATCCGCACTAAAATAATCCGGAGGAACACCTGCTACAAATTTTGGACATCCGTTTTCATCAAGCTGGAAAAATTCCTGATTTGCCCAAACATCAGCACTGTCAGGAGCTACAAAAATCGGAATATCACCAATAAGCTCAACGCCGTTTTCGTTCGCATACTTTTTTAATTCTAGCCATTGAACTTCAAAGAAAAATTGAATCACGCTGTAAAGTTCAACTTCCAGAGAATGTTCATTTTTCCAAGATTTTACGGCATTTTCGTCGCAGCATGCCAGATTTTTTGGCCAATATTTAAACCAGATGGAAGATTCAGGCTTTTCTTGCGCTGCTTTTGCATCAAATTCAGCCTTAATACTCATAAAAATTGAATATTTTTCTAGCCAGTCACGTTTTTCCTTACAAAAATTTTTGTACAAAGCCTTATCTTCAGCTCCTGCATTTTCCAGAAAATATGCAGCCGCCTTTTTTAAAACTGGAATTTTCCACCAGGTAACAGCACCAAAATCAACGTTGCCATTTTTTTTAATATAATCTGGAGGAAGAATATCTTTTTTACACGCCCATCCTTTTTCAACAAGCAAATCAAGATCTATAAGCAAAGGATTTCCTGCAAAAGTTGAAAAAGAAGCATAAGGAGAATCACCATAACCAGTTGGTCCAAGAGGAAGAACCTGCCACAACGACTGTTCAGCACTTACAAGCCAATCTACAAAATTATAAGCAGTTTTTCCTATAGTTCCAATTCCCCAACTTCCCGGTAAAGATGTAGGATGCAACAACACCCCACTTTTTCTCTTGAATTCCATAAAAACTCCAGAATCTAATAAAAAATTATCTGTATAACAATATATTTTTTTTACGAATATTACAATTCAGAATATAATTAAATTTATGATAATTATTTTTTATACGACACAGCCAGAAATTTGTCATATAATTGCCGAAAAATTACCCCAACATTCCTGTTACATTTTTACAAGACAAGATTTAGTTTACAACGCAGTTTCAAATATGATTAATCCACCAGATTTACTTGTCCTTGATTACTTAGTTTACAATCACAATCAATTTAATGTATATGATTTTATGTTTGCAAACAAAAGACCAATTCCATTAATATTTTACAATGATCCATGTATTATTGCACCAACCAGAACTCAATATTGGCTGCATTTTCTGGAAAGTTTTTACCCAGATAATATGGATTTTTCCAGTGAAGAACTAAAAAATGCGCTTAAAGTAATTGAATCAACAATAGAATCGAATGAACTTAGGCCATACATCAAACTTATGCAGCAGCCAACGCCAATTCCAGAATACATGCGGCATTCCAGTTATTTTGGTCACGTAATAGAAACAAATTCTCCAAACATTATTTACGAATTCAAAGCCGAATCTAACATGCCAAACAATCTATTTTATCTTTTACAAATTCTATTTGAATACAAAGATAATACAATTACATTTGAAGATTTGCAGAATAGATATTCTAAACACTACAGAAAGATTTCAACAGCATCTCTGAAAGTGCATATATCCCAACTTAGAACATTAATTAAGAAATACGAGAAGTACAATTTTGTGATTATAAACAAATTAGACGGAATTGAATTCCGAATTTACTAAGCGAAAAATTTATTAAATATAGATTTGCTCACAAGAAAGAATTTTAAACTATTCTTTGAACAAAAAAAAACACTGCATTTTATAAAGAATACCCCTACAAAATGCAGCATTTATATAAATTACTAGCTTAAAACCTTAGCAATGCGTTCAAGAACCTTCTTTCTGTCAAGAGGCTTGATGATATAGCTTTTTGCTCCAGTCATAAGTGACTTCTTAACAAGTTCTTCCTTACCAAGAGCACTTACCATTACAACTTTTGCATTTTTATCAAAAGCCATAATCTGTTCAAGAGCTGTAATTCCATCCATCTTAGGCATTGTAATATCCATTGTTACAAGGTCTACCTGTGGACACAATTCTTTATACTTATCAACACCTTCTTTTCCATCTACGGCAGTTGCAACAACTTCGTAACCTTCACTTGTTAAAATCTGACCAAGCTGTTTAGCAACAAACATAGAATCGTCAACAATCAATACTTTGTAAGAAGTACCATCGTCTTTTCTTCCCTCAGGCGGACGTTCATTAATTGTAGGATAGTCTGTTGTAGTTTTCATTTTATACTCCTATTTACGCTCTTTCTCGTATTGCAACATTAACTTCAATCTTTCCACAGTCAGAAAGTAATGGAACGATAAGAGCTTCTACATTTTCAGAAGTGCCACCAAGGGCTGCAATTTCCATTTTCTGTCCAACAAACAATGCTGGTGGTGTTAAGTCAAACTTAAAACCAAGTTCATGGAGCTTTGTTACTGCCTGTGCAGTAATCAAGTTTGCAAGCTCACTAATTGTAGCCTTTGCCAGATCATCAAACTCTGCCAAAGTCTCACCATTCATTGCAGAAGCAATGTTCAAAGCAGTTTCCATTGTCATATCGAAAAGAACACGACCTTCAACGTCTCCTGCCAAACCAACCAAAGCAGCAACTCCCATTACAGGCATTGCAGTCGATTTAAGATATAAATCGCCACGCTTTACTTCCGCACCACCAAGAACTTCCTGAAGAACACGGAATGAAGTCTCAACAAACGGGTTAATGTATTCTACTCGCATGTTTTTATCCCCTTTTTAATCTTTTGTATATGCAACTAAAGCACCAACACTTTTTTCACCAAAACCTAAAGATGATGGAATAGCTTCGTTCTCACCAACAATGACAACTGCATTTCCTTTCATCTTTTCCAAGAACTCATTCATCAAAAGTTTCTGAGCATCAACATCAAGTAATGATAATAAATCACGAGTAAAGATAATGTCAACCATCGGAAGAGCATTTGCGTTCTTACAATCATGATATTCAAACATTACACTTTCTTTAATTTCTTCATTGAATGTCAAATCGCCATTTGCCTTTTTAGAAAGATACGGTCCGTACCAGTCGTCAGCCAAATTAGCAGGAACAGACATTAATGATGCATTTGAAACGCTCAACAAATCGACATCCTGAGCATAAATTCTGATTCTTGAGTTTGGATATTTTTCTTTAAGCACGCAGGCAAGCGAATAAGTTTCCATTCCCTTACCACAACCTGGATTCCATACAATAATCTGTTTTGCAGAATTGTCTGGAAGCAAATTCTTTATACTTTGAGCAAATTCCTTTGACCACCACGAACCAGTAAACTGAGACCAGAAGGTCTTTAAGAAACTTTCAGCCTCTCCTTCATTCTGAAGCTGTGTCTTATCAGCACCTCGTTCCTTTTCCCATTCACTATATCTATGGTTTACCCAAGAGTCATTTACATTTGAAACATAAAATTTCTTATAGTTGGCAAGTGTTTCAGAAATAAATTTAATATTTAATGCTGATTTGCCATCATCTTCATTTTTTGGAGTTGCTGCAGCCTGTTGTTCAGCCGCTTTTTTTGCATTTCGCGCATCTGCAGCAGCTTTCTCCATATTTGCTCTAAGAGCTGCATATTTATCATCTTTACTTGGTTCCAGTTCCTTTGAACTAGAAGAAGCAGATTCTTTTGTTTCTTTAGCCGCAAAAATCTTAAGAACATCAAGCAAAACATAAAGTCTGTTTGAAGCCTCTACGATTCCGTCAATATATTTAATGTTAATATCACCAAAAAGTGGATGTGGCGGCTGAATTGTACTCTTTTGAACGCCTACTACCTTGTCTATTTTATCTACAACAAGCCCAAATTTCTGATCATCAACATTAAGGATAAGCAGATTTTCAAGTTTATTACCAGTTCGTTTTGGAACAGGAATATTAAAGAACAAACGCAAATCCAAAATAGGAATAATTTCACCACGAAGATTATATACACCAAGAACAAACGGCAAAGTATTTGGTACATAAGTAAAACGACCAGCCTTTGCAATTTCCTTTACATGCATAATATCAATTGCGTAATCCTTTTCTGCAAGAGAAAAAGTTACCATCTTGAAATCTATAAAGGTCGCATTTTCCTGATTTACCTGAGCATTAGAAATAGTTTCAACCTTTTCAATTACCTGTGTTGCAACATTAGCTTCCATAATAAATTCCTATTTTAACCTGCCATCTGTTCGTTAGCCTGAGCAAGAAGTTCCTGCTGTACACCAAGCTCGAGCAACTGGCTTACATCAATAATCAAAGAAACAGAACCATCTCCAAGAATAGATGCACCCGCAATTCCAGGAGAATTTGTGAACTGATCACGCAATGGTTTAATTACAACGTCTTCTTCACCAATAAGAGCGTCTACCATAACACCGATTTTCTTTTCCTGAGAACCGACAATAACGATATAGCACTCATCAGACTGTTCAGAATCAGGAATATTGAACAATCTTGAAAGACGAAGCACACTGATAACTTCATTACGAACATTCATAATTTCGTAGTTATCAATATGATTAATATCTTGAAGACCAACACACTGGCTTTCAATAACGTTAGCAATTGGAATAGAGTAAATTTCTTTTCCAACACGAACAAGAAGTCCCTGAATAATTGCAAGAGTAAGAGGAATCTTAATTGTAAAGGTTGTTCCCTTACCTTTTGCAGAAGAAATAGAAATGTTACCCTTAAGGTTCGTAATCATAGTCTTAACAACATCAAGACCTACACCACGTCCCGAAATATTTGAAATCTTAGCCGCAGTAGAGAAACCTGGCTGCATAATAAGATTATAAGCATCCTGATCTGTAATATTTTTATCTGGATGAATAAGTCCGCGTTCGATAGCCTTTGCTCTAACCTTCTCTACATCAATTCCGGCACCATCATCTTTTATTTCGATAACAATCATGTTACCTTCGTTAGAAGCTTTAAGTAAAACAGTACCAGTTTCAGGTTTTCCAGCAGCAGCACGAACAGCAGGCATTTCAATACCATGGTCTACAGAGTTACGAACACAGTGCATAATTGGATCAAGCAAGTCTTCTACAACTGACTTATCAAGTTCTGTATCCTCACCTTCTATTACAAGGTCAATCTTTTTATCAAGATCACGCTGTAAATCACGAACAACACGTGGGAAGCGGCTGAAAATCTGATTGATTGGAACCATTCGAATTTTCATTACACCTTCCTGAAGTTCGCCTGTTACAGCACCAAGACTCTGTGTATAAGCACGGAATTTATTTGCAATTCCTTTGAATTCTGCTTCATGACCATCGAATGTTGATGACAAATCACCAAATTCTTTAAGCATATCTTTTTTAACGTCGTTCATTGAATCGCCACTTTGCAATCTGCTCAAATAATCAGGCAAATCATCAAATAGATTTCTGAGTCTTTCCTTAAACGATGCTTCAAGCCCCTGGAATACTGTAAGTTCATTAGAAGCCTGAATTGCAAGCTGGTTGAACGATGCCTTTGTAATAACAGTTTCTGAAACAAGATTAAGAAGATTATCAATTCGGCGTGAATCAACACGAAGAATTGAACCTTGCTGAGCATGCTGAGCAGAAGCGGCTGGAGCATCCTTTTTAGGTTCAGCTTTCTTTTCTGGAGCAGGAGCTTTTGGAGCTGAAGCCGCAGAAGCAGGTGCCGAAGCAGCAGGTTCTTCTTTGCGTTCTGTTATATTATCAGAAAGAATTTCGTTTATAAGGTCTATATTGCTAGAAGATGAAGTTTGAGTAGGTGCAGGTGCCGAAACAGGAGCAGAAGGAGCTGCAACAGGAGCAGCTTGAACTGGAGCTGCAGGAGCAGAAGCCTGTGCATAATTATCATCTGTAATCTGGCAAGCATCTGTAATTAATGTTACATCACTAAGGAATGAAACATCTTCAATCTGCTCAGAAGTTGCATCTGTAGCAAGATAATAGAAAACATCTTCATAAAATTGGTCTTCATAAAGAGCATCAAAATCAGGAACTGTTTTAAGAACATTTCCTACAGTCTTTAATGCCGCAAAAACCTGAATTCCACCAACAGTATTCATTGGGTTACTTTCGTCAAACTTAACACTTACACACCAAAGTTTCTGAGAACCTTCGCAAGCAGACTTAAGTTCAAGATATTCCTCTTCTGCAAGTGCAGGACGAACCATACCAGAAGCAGCAGGAGCCGGAGCAGTCTGAACAACTGGTGCCTGCTGAACAACAGGAGCCGGTTTTGGAGCAGCAGCTGGTTTAGCAGCAGGTTTTGCACCTTTTTGTGGAATATATGAATGAAGTTTTTCTATAATAGCATCAATATTTTCTTCATAAACAGAGCCGTTCTTACGAGCTTCTAGCATAGCTTTAATAACATCGATAGAGCTAAGAAGAAGGTCTACAACATCTTCATTTACTGCAACCCGGTCAGAACGAATTTCATCAAGTACATCTTCTACTGAATGTGTAAAATGAGAAAGTTCCATCATTTCGACAGTAGCAGAACCACCTTTCAAAGTATGAGCAGCACGGAAGATTTCATCAATAGCCTCATGATTTGTAGGCTCATTTTCTATTACAAGAATATTACTCTCTAGCTGTTCTACCTGAAGTTCAGCTTCTGCAAAAAAGTCTTTAAGCAGTTCTTCATTGTTAGGATCTAAATAATCGCTCATAGAATACATTATATACTGAAACAGAGAGTTTTCAAGCCTAAACTTTTTTTTTTTACTTTCTAATCATCTTTAAATTTTATTTGAAATTTTAGATTACCAGATTTAAATAAAGAAATAGAAAAAAACAGCCGATAATGAAATTGGTATTTTATACAATATGGAGATTTTTATGATAAAAATAAAAAAAATACTGATTACAGGAATATTGCTTCTGTCTTCTATTAGTATAAACGCAATTTCTTTTTTTAGCGGTTATGCTGGCGGTAAATTGAATTTTGCAGCAGACACTACAGATACAACTTCTACAGAATATAATCCAAATCTTACACTTGACGCTTTTTTTCAAGGGCAGTTCAACTTTAGCGAGCATTTATGGAGTCACGTAGAATTTTCTATAGATACAGGCGACATTCTTAATGATTCAATTTTTAAAGGAACTGAAACTTTATTCAAAATCGACGAACTTTCTTTAATAATGAATTCGCAGATTGATTCAAGTTCTAACTATTTTAGTGCATATATGGGAACTTTTGACCCGATTGGTTCTGATATTTTCTTACAAAGATATTTTGGAGTTCAGCCATTAGCTTCAAAACTGACTGAAAGCTGGCTTGGTCTTTCCGGTTCAATACTCTACCCTCATTTTGGTGTTGGAATTGCTGATATAATTCGTTTTCACAATGCACCACTGGCTGTTGGCGGCTACTTTTATGTAAACCACGAAGACGACAAATTTTATGTAATAAATACGGACTTTAGATTTGCATTCGTATCCAGATATTTTACTATAGATTTTGCAGCCGGAATTGGAGCTCCTTCAATCACAAATGATGCGGATTATAGCATTGCATTCAGCGAACTTTACTGGCATGCAGGAACAACGCTTCTTATAGGAAATAATCTTACAACTGGAGTTTTTATTCAGGCAGGACTTTCAAATGCTCCGTTTAATCCAAAGAAAAATACATTGAACTTTTCTTCTGATGATGTATACCTTTTAATTGAACCAAGAATCAAAGTAAAATATGGAAATCTTCATATTTCTTTGTATAGTTTTCCACAGTCAACAGTTGACCAGTTGCTATTTGTAGACGGAATGCTTGGTATAAACGCTAACATTTTCTCGGATAGAGTGTTGATTGGAAGTGAAAGTATGTGCGTTGGAAGTCATGCAGCATTTTCTTTGGATGATTATACGTTTTATACAATATTTAAAGGTGAAAAATCAATTTCAAGTCCTGACTTTGCAAAAAATCTTGAAGGAAAATTTAACATAAGTCTTACACCATACGTATCAACGACATTTCTTTCGGGAAATCTGCATACTCAGGTTAAAATTGAATTTACAAAACTTATTAGCCCGCAGTGGTACGGCGCATTCAGTGCTGATGTAGGTTATACAACAAAATTCTAGTGCTTTTCTGTTGCCGACAGACAATTTTATTTGTATCTTTAAAATATGAGCTCAGAAGTAAAATCCGAAAATGTCGACAACGGAACAATTTTAACAGAAGCACTAAATCTTCCAACAGAAAATCAGACATCTCTTACAGTTCAAAACGATTTTTACAGAATGGCAATTCAATTTCAGCAGATTATGATGATTTACGAAAGTGCCATCAAACAAATAGAAACAAAACTTGATATTTTGAACAAAGAATGCAAAGTTGGTAGAAAAAGAAATCCTATAGAAACAGTAAAATCACGAATAAAATCGCCGGAAAGTATTTCTAAAAAACTTGAAAAAAAGAAACTTGCAGTAACCTTTGATTCGATGATTTCTAATTTAAATGATATTGCGGGGGTACGCGTAATTTGTCCTTATATTTCGGATATTTATTCTGTTCGCGATATGCTTTTAAAACAGCCTGATATAAAACTGATTCTTGAAAATGATTATATTCAAAATCCAAAAGAGTCGGGATACAGAAGTTTGCATCTTGTTGTTGAAGTGCCGGTTTACCTTTCGCAGTCGGAACACAACGTTCGAGTAGAAATTCAGTTACGAACAATTGCAATGGATTTTTGGGCAAGTCTTGAACACGAACTGCATTACAAAAACACAACGCAAGTTCCAGAAAGCATCCGTCGTGAACTTTTCCGTGTAGCAGAAACAATTGCCATGACCGACCGCGAAATGGAAGAAATTGCACTTGAACTGCAGGCTCTGGATTAGTCGCAGAAAAAAAACTATTCCTCTTTGTGGCTTATACTTAGATTTGTAAATTTTGCTTTTACATTGGCGGCGACATTTGTACCAGTTGCTCCGATGTCACGAGTTCCAGCGGTTGCCACGGATTTTTGCACGTATAATCCGGTAAAGACACCTGTAAATCCACAAGCAACTTCGGAAGAAAGATAACGAGTATCTGACTGGCCAAGAAGTACTTTTTGTTCTGTAGAAGAAGCAGCGGTTTCAGAAGAAGCGGAACCTGTAGCAGAAGCGGATTTTTTTATGTAAAAACTGTAATTGTATGGACCAGATTCAATCACAAAAGTTGCACGCGCAGACTCAAGCGGAATTGATTTTAAAACCTGACGCGCCTGCCCTATCGTAATTTTACATTCAGCATAAAACTTGCCGTCTTTACAACAAACATAAACGTCATAATGGTGATTCGGATCCATATAAACAGAAATTCCGCCTTGAGCAAAAGAATCTGTACCAGAAACGGCAGTTCCATTTTCACCTTCTGCAAAAAGTTCGACCGTACATTCAGTTTTTTCTTCAAACTCACACTGGCGTACACCAATAAAAGTCGGCGAACCTTCAGGAGTATCAATTGTTAAATCACAAGCCGTAAGTTCAAAAGAATCTTTCTTAAAAGAATAATTCTGCGGAGTAGGATTGCACAAATAACACCAGTCTTTATCAAGCGCTAAAGAAGCAAAAGTTTTTGTATAACTAAAATTCTGCGGCGCAAATTTATGTTCAGACGGACATTCAACTTCTAAAAGCGCATTTCCATAGCCTTGTTTCTGATTATACCCGTTTGCAACTTGAGCACCACAGACACATTCTTTTTGAACAGGCGTTCCTATATAAAACCATCCGTCTTTCCAGACTACAGGCTCTATACAAGTTTCGCGTCCAAGATGATGAAAAGGCATATAACGGTCAATCTGACGGAAAGCAAGATGACAGAACCACCATGTACCATCAGCCGCCTGAACAATATCACCATGACCGGCTCCCTGCAGCTGATACCCGCCCAAATTTCGGTTTGTAAGGACTGGATTTAACGGGCAAGGTTCAAAAGGCCCGCGAATATTTTTAGAACGAGCGTAATTCACCATATGACCGTACTCAGTTCCGCCCTCTGCATTCAACAAATAATAATATTCGCCAAATTTGTACATATGAGGAGCTTCTATATAACGTCCGCCGGTTCCGTACCAGAGAGGTTCATTTTCGGTAATTTTTTTGCCGGTTTCAATATCAATCTGGCTCATCTGAATAAAACCACGGCCTTCACTGTCGTTTCCATTAGAAATAAAATAAACCTTGCCGTCATCATCAAAAAATAAGGAAGGGTCAATTCCGTTTTGCTCAACTATTATCGGATCAGACCATTCACCGTAAATATCGTCTGTATAAACGTAAAAATTGCCGATATTGCTGACATTTGTAACAACCATGTAAAAGCGGCCGTTGTCGTAGCGGATTGTTGGGGCATAAATTCCAGCACCAGTGTTATTTTTTTCTGTTAAAAGCTGGCTTTTTCGTGTAAGGACGTGGCCAATCTGCTTCCAATTGATTAAATCTTCACTTTCAAAAAGAGGGACTCCCGGAAAATACTGGAATGTTGAACAAACCATGTAATATTTGCCGTTCGCCACACACATGCTTGGGTCAGGATACATTCCACGCAAAACAGGATTTTTAAATTTCATAAATACCTCTTATTCATTGAATTCTTATTCAATAAGTTTCCATTTTTTTATACAGATATCCGCATTTGAAAAAACAAAATAAACATCTTTTACGCCATAAAAATCTACTGCATCATTTTTTTGAATCTGAACCTGCAATTGCTGATAAGACAAACTTTTTGCAGAATCTGAAGAATCTAAATTAATAACCGCAGAAGCTGGATTGGAAAGATTATCAATTCTAAGTTCCACACTTCCCTTGCCTTTTAGCTCTGCCTGCAATTTAGAAGCACCATTTTTTAAGTCCACGTTTTTTACCATGAACCATGCACCTTCCGCACACGCTTTAGACGCAATTCTTTCCGGTGAATAAATATCTTCAAAACCAAGGTCAGCACTTGTAAAAATGGTAGTTCCTGCAACATCTTTAAACGGATTTACATTTTTGATTGCTTCAACACCGCGGCGGCTTCCCATAGAAAGTGAAAACTCAACTTTTTCTTCATCGAATTCAAGTTTATTCACACAAATACTACGGAAACCACCACCAAAAGGCATATTTTCCTGAAGCAGCAAAGTATGGAAGAAAATGTACCACTGTCCGTTGAATTTTACGTACGAAATGTGATTATTACTGTAATTAAGCCCCATATCGCCCGGATTCATAAAGTAATGATTTTTATATTCCCAGGATTCTGGAATTTCTGGAGTTTTAGTCATCATACAGGACATACTGCATTGACTAGGTTTTGGAGCATCGTAATCCCATTTTGTTCGCTCACCCCAATTGTTATTGTAAGTATAGATATAAGTTCCGTTAATTTGCCTGATATTGCTTGATTCAAAAAAGTACGGAGCTGGAATTGGTAAAAATTCAGTTGCAAAAGAAATCATATCGTCATTTAAGCGGGCGATTCTTGCAGAGCCAGGAAAACTTTCATCAAAACCAGCAGGAATTCCACCGCCAAAACACAACCAGCCGGTGCCATTTTCGTCAATACAAGCGCCTGGGTCAAAAGGATTCGGACATGTGCCAAAAAGTTCGGGCATGAACATATCTACAATCGGCTCACCAAGAGGGTCTTTCCATGGACCAAGAGGAGAGTCTGCACAAAGGACACCAACACCACATCCATTATTTGAAAAATACATATAAAATTTATCAGAGCCATCAGGCATCTTCTTTATGCAGACATCAGGTGCCCATGAATTCAAAATCCATGGAGCGGCAGCTTTTACGTCAATTTCGCCATGAAAAGTCCAGTTCGCCATATCATCGCTGGAAAAACAAACGATAGAAGTAATCCGTTCGTAAGAATTCTGCTTTGTTTGAAGAAACTGCTGCTGATCATTAGTTCCATACACATAAACTCTACCATTATAAACAATTGCCCCTGGATCCGCGCAGAAAACATTTGATGAAATTGGATTTGAATTGGATTTTTGTTTGTACACGTTCTTGCTGGCAGTCATTTATAAAACCTCGAAAACAATAGTAACACATGATTAGGACTTTTGGATTTAAAAATACCCGTCAAAATCAGTAAAATAAATTATAATTTTTAAACATCCCCGCAAAAATCAGTAAATTTTCCTAACAAAAAATGAAAAAACTGTGGTATCATATTCTAGAGGATTTTCATTGAATAAAAAAGTATTCTTTACATCATTTACCGCAAAACTACTCTTATTTTTTCTTATAACAATTGTTATGAGCTCGCTTGTAGCAATTACAGCCACAATCTCAAATAAGAGGAACGTTACTCAAACAAAGCTAAATCAGCAAAAAGTATGTACTCACATGGCAACTGGGCTTGCTTCAACTTTGAATGCAGAAATAATTCTTCACCAGGACCAGCCGGATACAACCACGTTTGAGCATTTAAATTATATTTTAAGAGAAATGAATCTTGGTCCAATGGAATATCTTATTCTTGCAGATAAAAACGGAAACAAATATGTTCACAAAAATAACGAAAATACAACAATAAGCGACGCAGAATTAAAACTTGAAGAAATCAATAAAGCTGATGAATACATAACAATTCCGGGAAAAGGCTCTTTTTTTGTATGCAAACGCCAGATTTCAAAAACTGATTTTTTTATCTATCTTGTTTATTCACAAAAAATTCTGGACACCCTGCTTCCAATAAAAAATTCTTCTATAATTTACATCATACTGATTACAATCGCTTTTATAATAATTCTGCTTACAATTGAAAATCTGATAATGAATCTTTTGCAGAAAAACCAGCTGATTGCTTCGGTTTACGACCCGCTAACTAATTTATGGACAAGACAAAAATTTGAAGCCGAAGCCGAAAAGCAGCTGAAAAGAAACAAACAGGGAAAATTTATTCTTATAGAAACTGATATCCGCGGTTTTAAATTTATAAATCAAAATTATGGTGAACAGGCCGCCGATAAACTTTTGCAATATTATGCAAAAAAAATAAACGAACGAACTCAAAACTACAAGGCAATTGTTGGCCACGGATTTGCGGATCATTTTTACATGCTTTTAAAAATCAGTTCTGTTCACACTGCCATGATTGCATTTAAAGACCAGCTTGCATTTTTGAACCAGGAAATAAAAGATTACGAAATTCCTTTCTTTCCAAAATTTGGAATTGCATTTTTTATGGGAAAAACCCGCGAAAAAGAAGCTTCAATTCAAAATTTAATTGGACAGGCTTCGTTTGCAAAAAGCACAATAAAAGATGCTGCTCTTACTCAATATTCAATTTATAATTCAAAACTTTTAAAACGAATTAATGAAGAACGTTATATCGAAAGTCACAGCGAATCGGCTCTGGAAAACGGCGAATTTTTTGTAATGTATCAGCCAAAAATCACGCTGAATTCAGAAAAAACAGGTGGTGCAGAAGCTCTTGTTAGATGGAACAATCCAGAAATGGGAATTATGTCGCCGGATCAATTTATTCCAATTTTTGAAAAAAACGGCTTTATTAAAAAACTTGATTTTTACGTTTACGAGCAGGTATTCAAATTTATTCAAAAACAGCTTGATGAAGGCAAAAATATTGTTCCAATTTCTGTAAATATGTCGCGCAATCACGATAAGCCCGAAAAATTTATTCATGATTTTATGACTTTGTTCAATAAATACTCAATTCCAAAAAATCTTATAGAAATTGAAATTCTTGAACGTTCGGTAATGAACAATAATACTTTGCGTGAACTTACAGATTTGCTCCACAAAGAAGGTTTTACAGTTGCAATGGATGATTTTGGTAGCGGGGAATCTTCTTTGAATATGCTTACACAAATTCCTGTTGATGTTCTTAAATTTGACAGAACTTTTCTTTCGGCTTCCACAAACGAAACAGGAATGCTTGACCCGAGTTCCGCAGATTTTATAAAAATTCTTGTTGATTTGAGCCGCAATCTTAAAAAACACACAATTTTTGAGGGCGTTGAAACTCAAGGTCAAAGAGACTTTTTAAAATCTATAAATTGCGACCAGGTTCAGGGATTCTTTTATTCAAAACCGCTTACCGAAGATGGATTTATTGACTTTTTAAATTCAACATCCATGCCTCAAAAAATACAATAAAGAATACAAAGACGGCGACTTTTTAAAGATATTTTAAGATATTCTAAATCAAAACACATTCTAAAATTTCCACAAAACATTTTTCAACAGAAGC
This sequence comes from Treponema sp., assembly GCA_024680155.1. Classification (GTDB taxonomy): domain Bacteria; phylum Spirochaetota; class Spirochaetia; order Treponematales; family Treponemataceae; genus Treponema_D. Next base: position 21,535 of record JAILCM010000136.1, on the reverse strand, counting down.
CAAATTCCGCATTTTTAACATTGAGTTTAAAACGTTTTATGATATTATTTTAAATGGTTAGTGGGAAATAAATTAAAAAGATTAAGTAAAATTCATTAATGAAAAAGAAAAAAATCTCGCCCGAAAAGGCTAAAATTATCTCAACTTTCCTCGTGTCCATAATTTTTATGGCGATTGTTCTTTCAATTTCCAACGCATACACAAAAAGAATGCTCAAAAATGCCGAAGACGAATATTTTAACAGCATTCACACTACTTTGGACGGATTTTCGCGAATCATAAGCATTCAGTTGAACAATTACAAAAACGCACTATATTCTTTTTATATTGATGAAGTTTTTGAAGACCGCGATGTAAAGAAAATTTACGAATTTATCAGACATTACGATTATAAAAAGCACGAAGATTTTATGGATTTGTACTTTCTTGCTCCAGACGGAAAAGCGTATCTTTCAAACGGACAGATTGTTCAAATGACTCCATCAAAACATAAAGGACTTGAAGGCAAAGGTGATTGTTATATAAGCGGAATCTGTGTTCCTCCAGGTCAAGATACAAAAATCTTCTGTATAGAACAAACCTTATACAAAAACGGCGAAATTATTGGAGTTTTGGGTGCATCTGTAATCATTGATAAATTCATGCAGAGAACTACCGGAATTAAAGTTGGTAGCCGTGAAGAGTACATGCTCATTGATAAAGATGGTTACTTTCTTGTTCACCCAAGAAAAGATGTTATTGGGCTAAAATACACTCCCAAAGAAGAAAAATACAATAATGCCTCAACAGAAAATCTTGCAAAACTACCACCGTCAACTTTTGTTTCGCTTGCAGATGATGGAAGTTTTATTTATTTGAGCACGGCAAAAATTCCAGAAGCAGGATGGACTCTATCCTTAAAAGTTTCGCTTGATGAAATAAATGCAATTTACCTTCCAAAAAAACGCACAGAAATCATGATTATTTTTGTTTCTGTTACGATTATTTTACTGCTGGTTTTAATTGAAGCAAAACTTCTTGATTTTTTCCAGAAAAAACAGCTTATTACTACGGTTTACGACCCGCTTACAAATTTATGGACAAGGCAGAAATTTGAAAAAGAAGCGACAAAACTGTTAAGAGCCAGTCCTCGTTCAAAATTTATGCTTATAGAAGCTGATATCCGCGGATTTAAATTTATTAATCAAAATTACGGTGAAGACACTGGCGATAAACTGCTTGTTTATTATGCAAACATTCTTAGAAAATATACAAATAATTTCCATGCAATAATTGGACGTGGTTTTGCAGACCATTTTTATATATTTATTAAAATTGATTCGGTTAGTCATGCAATGACAAATTTTAAGGATTTAAGTGATAAACTTTACAAAGAAATTCAAAATTATGAAATTCCATTTTTTCCAAAATCAGGACTTTCATTTTTTATGCCGAACAAAGATTCAAAAGATATAACAATTCAAAATTTAATTGGACGTGCAACCTTTGCAAAAAGTACAATTAAAGACAATGCGCTCACTCATTATTCAATTTATAATTTCCGCCTGCAGAAAAAAATTAATGAAGAAATTTTTATTGAAAATCATATGCAGCAGGCCTTGAATGCAAAAGAATTCTTTGTTATGTACCAGCCAAAAATCTCTCTTGCAAATGATAAAATTGTAGGCGCAGAGGCTCTTGTAAGATGGAACAGTCCAAAACTTGGAATCATGACTCCGGATTCGTTTATTCCAGTTTTTGAACGCAATGGTTTTATTATAAAACTTGACTATTATGTGTATGAAGAAGTTTTTAAATTCCTGCAAAGTAGGATTAAAAATGGAGAACCTGTTGTTCCAATTTCTGTAAATATGTCACGCAATCACGATAAGCCAGATAAATTTATGAATGATTTTATGAGTATTTTTAATAAATATTCAATTTCGCCAGATATGATTCAGCTGGAAATTCTGGAACGTTCTGTAATGGATAATTCAACTCTGCAGGATATTACAAACAAACTGCACAAAGAAGGTTTTACAGTTGCCATGGATGATTTTGGCAGCGGAGAATCTTCCTTGAATATGCTTACAAAAATTCCAGTTGACGTTCTAAAATTTGACAGAGAATTTTTAAATGCGGCAACAAATAAAGAAGGTTGTATAAACAAAAAATCTGAGAAATTTATTCATATACTCATTAATTTGAGCAAAAGCCTGGAAAAACAAACAGTATTTGAAGGTGTAGAAACTCAAGCACAAAGAGATTTCTTACGTTCAATTGAATGCGACCAGGCACAAGGTTTCTTCTATTCACAACCACTAAAAGAAGAGGATTTTATTCAGTTTATAAATATGCATCTGTAAAAAAAGGTTCCCACGTAAAAGCGTAGGAATGACACTATCATTGTCCGGTTTGAACAGACACTCAACTCTCCGGAACAAGCCCGAAGATGACAGATTACATTTCGGCCAAGTGTTTATTTAAAAGTTCTGTTGCCTGCTTAGGGTTTGCCTTGCCTTTTGAAAGTTTCATTACCTGTCCCATAAGCCAACCGACTACATTTGTTTTTCCACTCTTGTAGTCTTCTATAGCTTTTGGATTTGCGGCAATTACATTCTGAACAATTTTATCAATTTCGCCGGCATCGCTAACAACTTCCATACCCTTCTCTTTGATGATTACAGACGGCATTTTGTTAGTTTCGAGCATTTCGGCAAAAACTTCTTTTCCCTGTTTAGAAGTGATTTTTCCATCTTCGAGGGCATCAGCAAGTTCTGCAATATGAGCAGGTGTAAGACTTACATCTGTAATTGCAATTTTCTTTTCGTTTAGAACAGCAAGGAGTTCTGCTAGAATAAGGTTTACTGCGCGTTTTGGATTTTTTGATTTAGTTGCTGCGTCTTCAAAGAATAAAGCAAGGTCTCGTGTAGAAGTGATTGTTTCTACATCAAAGTCTGTCATGCCGTACTGAGCCTTATAACGCTGACGTTTTGCTTCTGGAAGTTCACCAACCTTTTCTTTTGCAGCTGCAATAAGTTCTTCGCTTACAGTAAAAGGTTTGATATCAGGTTCAGTTGTAAAGCGGTAATCTACAAAAGAGTTTTTTGTACGCTGAACAACAGTCTGGCCTTTTTCTTCATCCCAACCCATTGTTACTTTAAATCCTGGGTTGAATTCCTGTCGATCTTCCTGGAATTCTTTAAGCTGGCGCTGAGCTTCGTATGTACAAGCTTCGCGAATTGCCTTAAAGCTGTTCAAGTTTTTAATTTCGGAAATTGGTGTATGCCAGAGCTTTCCATCTTCCCAAACATTAAGGTTGATGTTAGCATCGCAACGCATGTTACCTTCTTCAAGGTTACCGTTTGTTACTTTTACGTAGCGGAGGATTTCCTGAACAGTCTGCATAAACAAAGCTGCTTCTTCAGGAGAAGTCATATCTGGTTTTGTTACAATTTCGATAAGTGGAGTTCCACAACGGTTGTAGTCAATATAAGAGTGTGAGCCCTGCAAGTGTAAAGATTTACCTACGTCTTCCTCAAGATGAATGCGTTCTACACGAACACGACGATATTTTCCATCGCCAACGATACAATCTTTACCAATAAAATTCTGTGGACGACACTTTGCACCACCCGGTTGTTCATCTTTTGGGTAACTTCTAAAAGGAAGGTCTACATAACCGTCTGTACAAAGCGGAATATCATACTGAGTAATCTGATAACCTTTTGCCAAGTCAGGATAAAAATAATGTTTTCGGTCAAATTTAGTAAAACGTGCAATATTACAGTTCAAAGCCTGGCCTGCAACTGCTCCCAGTTCAACATAACCTTTAGAAATACGTGGCATTGCACCAGGAAGTCCAAGACAAACAGGACAAACACGAGTATCTGGCATTCCACCATAACGGTTTTCGCAGGCACAAAAAGCCTTGGTTTTAGTTAAAAGCTGGGTGTGGATTTCACAACCGATTACAATTTCCCACTTATCAATCATCATAATCCTCAATAAAAAAATAGTGACCACATTATACAAAAAATAATGCGGTCACTCAATAGAGTAAATAGTAGAGCGAATTACAAATTAGTCTTCGTCGGTATTAAGATAAATCATACCGTCTTCAACTTCCATTTCTATAAAGTCGCTATACTGAACATTACCGAAAATATCTTCAATTTCATACTGGTAGTAATACAAACCGTCAAACAAATCGCTGTCTTCTATTACAAGATTGTTTGAATATGTAACTTCACCACCAATATAAGCTGTAACGTCATCTTCATCAGATTCACTGCCATCATCAGCACTTACAGCATAGAAAACAAAGGCAATCTTATCACCTTTCTTAAGTTTACGCATACCTTTAGAAGCCGACTGATTTTCAATACCGTCGTAAACACCAAGAATAAAGAATTTTTCTTTGTTATAGTCATACTTCATACGAAGGTTTGTATCTTTTCCATTAAGTTCAATTGGAATTGAATAGTAGTTTGCGTCATCATCCCATTCAATAAGTTCTGCATTAACATAACAGTCGCCAATTGTAATCCAGGTACCTTCAAAAGCATCAAGGAACAAGCCCTTATCCCAATCTGCATTAATAGCGTCATCATTACCAAGATACAAGAACTCATTTGCTTCTTCATCATACCAGTAAAGATTCATTGTTACAGAAGCAACAGAATCAAGACCATCGGTAATCTGCAAAGCATAGCGAGGATCTTTTTTTGATTTAGTAACATAAGAATTAAATGCAACATTATAGTTCTTACTCTTTACAGGAACGAATGATTTTACCTTTTTATCCTGATAAACCCAAGATGGAGCTTGCCATTTGTCAAGAATTGCATCCAGATACTGGAGGTAAGGACGGTTATCTACGTTATCTGCATAGAGTTGTGTATCACCATTGTATTTTACAGGATAATAAACTGCAATTCCGCAAGAGTTACCTTCATCTTTACCATGAACTTCAAAAAGAACTGCTCTCTTAATTGCATCAATTACAGCCTGAGCCTGTTCTGGAACTTCGGCAGCAGCATTCTGAGCAAATTCACCAAGGTCAATCAAGTTTGTATAACCTTCGTTATCGCTGGCAGAACCATATTTTACACCTTTTGCACCATTACGGATAAGGTTACGGAAAGATGTAACGTTCTGTGTTTTCTGAGTCATCTGAGCAGCCATTGCCTGGAATGCAAGTTTTACGCGGTCAACTCTAGACAAATCAAGAACAGACATTGTACAAGAAGAACTATAACCAGCATTCTTCATATTTTTACTGTAAAGTTGAGCAATCTGCTTTCCAAGGTCAGCACCTGTTTGAGCAGGATTAGATGACAAAGAAGAAATCCATGTATCGTAAGAAAGACATCCACTCATTACAACTTCTTCGGAAGCAACCATGTATTTTCCGTAATTCTGTAATGTATCTGCCATTTCGATTGTAGCACTAAGACAAGTATCAAAAATGAAAAGTTCAAAGTTTAATTCTGCATCGCTGAATGCTTTTTTAAGTTCTGAAGCAACAAGAGAATCGTTGTCACCATAATCATCATTAAAGTTTTCATCAAAACAAACACCGTTTACACTTCCCGAACCGTGGTTCCAGAAATCTAAAGCATATTTTTTTGCAGGATAGTTTTTTGCACCCCAGCGTAAGAAATCAGTTAAAGTTCCAGGTTTACCCATTGAAGCATTTGGAGCAGAACCAACTTTTGTAATTTTTCCATCTTTTAAGATGTAGCGGCCAAGTTCATTATTCTGAATTCCATAACCATGCCATTTTTTTGAACCACCAGTTTCTATAACAACATTTACATTTGAACCGATAGTAGCCTTTGCAATTTCTTTTAAGTCGGTAACACCACAGCTGCTTCTTGTTTCAAGGTCTGAACCACAAAGATAAATAAATACAGTCCAGTCAGCAGCGTTAGCAGGAACTTCAGGGCTAACAGTTGGAGTATTGTCTACAGCATAATAAGGAGATTGACCTGAGCTTGTGTTGTTATCTTCAAAGTAGTAGTCATAAGCAGATTCAGCATCATCAAAATTATTCTGATTATTATTATTGTTATAATTACCGTAATCATCGTCATCATAATAATCATCGTAGCCTTCGTCGTCATAATAGTCATCATCATCGTAATTACTATCATCATCGTAATCATCACCAAGACCGAACAAATCTAAGAGATAAGAAAACCATCCGTCATCATCGTCGTCATAATAATCATCGTCATCGTAGTCATAATCTTCTTCGTCGTAATAGTCGTAGTCTTCATCATCGTAGTCATAATAGTTATCATCATCGTAATAATCGTCTTCATCTGGATAATAACCATAATACTCATAGAACAATTCACGAGCATCGTCATCCATGTCGTTATAATACTCATCCTCGTCATCATCAAAACATCCAAAAGTAAACAATGATGCCGCAAGAATTAAAAAACAAATCAGAAATCTTCCAAACTTTCTCACTTTTTCCTCCAATAGAACATTTTAGATTTTATAGAAATATTTTAATGATTAGCAAAAAGAAAAACACTACCCAAAAAGGTAGTTAGAATTAAAAAATTATATTTTTCCTTTTTCTTTAAGCACCTTTTCCAGATATTCAACCATTTCAAAAACAAGAGAATCACAATGTGTTTTACGCTGTCCTCCTGCCGCAGAATTTGCACGAAGCAAATCATTACAATTTATCATATCTGAATGTCGGGCTTGAAAAAATTTAAAAACCTTCTGAGTATCGGAAGGTTCATCAACTCCAAAAAGTCCAAGCACCATAAGAGCACCTGTGATTACACCACAAACCGAGCCTGTTTTCATTCCACCGCCGAAAGCAACTGCAATTTTGTAAGCAGTTTCGTCATCCAGATTCAAACTTTGTGTAAACGACATTAAAACCGACTGTGTACAATTGTGATGAGTTATTTCGATTGCACGGATTTCTTTTGCTCTTTCTAAATACTTACTCATTTTTTTCTCCTGCGGCTAGTCCTGCCATTTTGTATATTTGTCACATTCAAGAATTTTTTTTGCGTTCGCCACCTGTTCCAAAGTCGGGCTTTCCAAATCTTTTAAAGGATAGTCAATTCCCAAATCTTTGTACTTCATTGCGCCAAGTCCATGGTACGGCAAAATTTCTACGCGTTCAACATTGTGTAAAGTTCGAATAAAATCGCGGGTTTGAGTCAAATATTCATCGTTATCGGTAATTCCAGGAACAAGAACGTGACGAATCCAGATTGGCTTTTGAATTTTATCAAGATAAGCGAACATTTTTCGGATATTTTTTCCTGTAAGTCCGGTAAGTTTTATATGTTCTTCTTCGTTGATGTGCTTAATATCCATTAAAAGAATATCTGTAACCTGCATAAGACGCTCAAATTTTGCAAACCAGGCTTTATCTTCTTCGGTTGCATCAGCAGCTTCACCATCACGGAACGGAGCACCAGCAGTATCTATACAAGTATTAACGCCCAATTCCTTAAAACGAGTAAAAAGCTCAATTAAAAAATCAATCTGGAACAGAGGTTCACCGCCACTTACAGTAACACCACCCTTTCTACCCCAATATTCCTTGCAAGACATAGCTTCGTTTACAAGTTCTTCTACAGAATAAAGTTTTCCATCAGTCATTTTCCAGGTATCAGGGTTATGACAGTAAAGACAGCGCAAAGGGCATCCCGAAAAAAAGATAATAAAGCGGCTTCCAGGTCCGTCCGCACAACCAAAACTTTCAAGTTGATGAATATATCCTTCCATATTAAACCTCACACAAAAATTATACAAAATAATAGAAGAAAAAAATAGATATTGAAACACATTGAACTCATATTATACAACAATTTAAGTATGCCACGATAAGTAGCAGAAATATTGTAAAATATAAGCTGTAATTTCTATCAAAACAGGTAAATTGGTGTAAAATATAATCACAAACTAACTACTGGAGGACAACATGACATTTGGAGAAAAAATCAAAATCATTTTGTCTTCTGATAGTCTTAGCACAATTCAGCAGGATTTTAAAACAAAAATTGATGACATAAAAGGCCGGATTGATATTAACGTAAACCGCGCAAAAAATGTAGCCGAAACAACTGCAAAAGATGCACTATATATAGAAGTAATTCTTCCAAATAAGTACATAAAAAATGCAGAATTGTCTTCATTATGTAAAAAATTGATTACCACAAATCTTACCTGCCCTAATCTGGAATTTGAAGGCCGAACCGATGAAGTTGTTGTAGATGGATTTGATGGAACGCTGGAAATAAACTGCAATCTTGATATGAACATTCAGGTAATTTCATTTAAGGGAAATATCGAAATTAATCAGTTGAATGCAACTTCACAGCTGGTTATAAATGCGACACAGGATTTTAAGAAAGTTTGCAAAGGAATTGGAACTGCCATTTTGTTTGAAGAAAACGGCGCGATGGTAGAAGATTTTTCAAATCCAAACTCAGAAAATAAGATTGAACTGAATGGAATAAAAAGCGAACTAAAATTAAAAAAAATGAATACTAATTAAAAACACATCAAAGGAGCAAACTGTAAAAAGGATAATTTTGGTAAAAAAGGATTACATATTAGGATGATTTTTTGGCAAAGTTCATGTATATTTAAAATATGAAAAAATCGTCATTCAGTCTTAAAAATTTTAATTTATTTTTTGTAATTTTTGTTACAGCCTTTTTCACTGGTTGTAAAACTTTAAAAACACCAGAACCGACTGAACCTGCACCAACAGAAAATATTATAGACGATGCAATTTTAAATATGACGCTTGAAGAAAAAATTGCCCAGATGATGATGCCGACCTTTAGGAAATGGGGCAATTCACCTGAAAAAACTCATGCACTTACAAAACTACCGGAAGAAATCAAATCTACAATAGAAAAATATCATTTAGGCGGAATTATCCTTTTTACAGAAAACACTCCTGATGAAAAAACAACAAAAGAATTAATAGATTCAATGCAAAAAGCAAATACAGAAGGCGGAGCAATTTCAAAACTGTTCATTGCAATTGATCAGGAAGGCGGACGCGTAACCAGACTAAAAACCGGCACAATGATGTGTGGAAATATGGCACTTGGAGCAGCCCAAAATCCGGAACTTTCAAGGCAATCGGCAAAATTAATTGGGCAGGAACTTAGCTCGCTTGGAATAAACGTAAACTTTGCCCCTGTAATGGATATAAATAATAATCCCGCAAATCCTGTAATTGGAAACCGCTCTTTTTCTGATAATCCCGAACTTGTTTCTAAACTTGGACAGGCCGCAATTGAAGGTTTTCATAATCAGAATATAATTACAGCTGTAAAACATTTTCCTGGACACGGCGACACTTCTACCGACAGCCACACTGGACTTCCGAGCATTTACAAATCTATGGAAGAAATTAAAAAACTTGAGCTCCTTCCTTATAAAAACATTTTAACTCAAACTGATATGCTCATGACCGCGCACATCCGTTTTCCAAAGATTGAAAAAGAAACTTACATTTCAAAACTGAATCATGAAGAAATAACGCTTCCTGCAACTTTTTCCAAAACTTTTCTTACAGACTTTTTACGAAACGAGCTGAATTATCAGGGGCTTATAATCAGTGATTCAATGGTGATGGATGCAATTGCCAAACATTTTGACAGAATGGATTGTGCAAAACTTGCAATTAACGCTGGTGTAGATATTTTTCTTATGCCTCTTGATTTGAGTACACCTCAAAAATTAGATGATTTTGAAAGTTTTATTTCTGGAATTGCACAAATGGTAAATGACGGAATAATTCCTATAGAAAAGATTGATGAAAGTGTAAAAAGAATTCTTAGTTTAAAATATAAATACGGACTTTTCACAAATAAAGATGAAGAAAATGAGAACGTAAACGGTGAAAATACAAAAAACGCTTACCTCGCCCAGCCTAAAACAGACGAAAGACTTATCGGAACAAAAGAACATCACCAGAAAGAATGGGAAATTACACTAAAAACAATTACTTTGCTAAAAAATGATGAAAAAACGCTTCCTATAAGATTTGTTCCAACTAAAGAAGAAAATCCAAACACCAAAAATCCCGCATCTCCCCGCCAGGACTCCAAAAATGCAACAAAAGTTCTGATTACGGTTGCTTACAAAGGACACGTTAATTCCGTTAATTACGCGGTTCAAAAATTAAAAACAGACAAAATAATTCCGGAAGAGTCAAAAATTGATGTCGTTTATATAGAAAATCCAAACGCAGAAAATGCACAAAAATATTCAGCCGCCTACGATTATATTATTGCGGTAATGGCAACATACGGTCTTGAAGACATGAATCCTGCAAAAAAAGACGGACAATACAGCGGATTTTTAGACAAACTTTTAAAAGAAGCTCATAAGGCAGGTAAAAAGTTCATTCTTTTAAGTGCTCAGCTTCCTTATGATGCGGCTCGTTTTACAAAAGCTGATTCAATTATTGCCTGTTACAATGCGCGTGTGATGGAAGAGCTTCCCGGTGATTTTTCTAATGAAATAATTCAGTATGGACCAAACATTCCAGCGGCCATCTATACAATTTTTGGCGGAAACAATCCAAGTGGAAAACTTCCTGTAAACGTGCCGGTCTTAACAGCAAACTACGACTATGCCAGTGAAATTTTGTATAAAAACGGCGATGGAATTGGATACTAAAAGTCCTTAAAAAAGTCCTTATAATTGCAACTCACATCTTTTTTCTATATAATACTGTCATTATGGCAAAGATTCAGATGAAAAATGCAATCGCTGAACTTGACGGCGATGAAATGACAAGGGTTTTATGGAAGGTGATTAAGGATGAACTCCTTTTACCTTATGTTGATTTAAAGACTGAATATTATGATTTAGGCTTAAAGAGCCGCGATGATTCAGACGACAAAATTACTTACGAAGCTGCTGCCGCAATTAAACGTCTGCACGTTGGTGTAAAATGTGCCACAATCACAAGTAATCAGGCACGTGTAGAAGAGTACCACTTAAAACAGCTTACACCTAGCCCTAACGGAATTATTCGAGCCGAACTTGACGGTACTGTTTTCCGCGAGCCAATCTTTGTAAATAATATTCACGGAACTGTAAGCTGCTGGAAAAAGCCGATTGTTCTTGGCCGACACGCTTATGGTGATGTTTACAAAAACTGCGAAATTAAATGCCCAACTGCAGGAAAAGCAGAACTTGTATTTACAGGCGTTGACGGAAAAGAAATCCGCAAAACAATTATGGATATGAAAGGACCTGGAATTATTCAGGGAATCCACAATCTTGATAATTCAATTGAAAACTTTGCACGCTGCTGCTTTACTTACGCCCTCGACCGCAAAATCAGCGTTTGGTTTGGCGCAAAAGATACGATTTCAAAAACTTACGACGGAAACTTTAAAGCAATTTTCCAGCGCGTTTTTGAAGAAGAATACAAAGCAAAATTTGAAGCCGCAGGAATTGAATATTTCTACACTTTGATTGATGACGCTGTTGCTCGTGTTATGCGTTCTGAAGGCGGATTCATGTGGGCAACAAAAAACTACGACGGCGACGTTATGAGTGATATGATTGCTTCTGCATGTGGAAGCCTTGCAATGATGACTTCTGTTTTGGTAAGCCCAGACGGAAACTTTGAATACGAAGCAAGCCACGGAACAGTTCAAAAGCACTACTACCGCTACCTCAAAGGCGAAAAAACTTCTACAAACCCAGTTGCAACAATTTTTGCATGGACAGGAGCTCTTGCAAAACGCGGCGAACTCGACGGAACCCCAGACTTGGTTGATTTTGCAAAACGTCTTGAAAAAGCAACTTTGCAGACAATTGAAGAAGGTTACATGACCGGAGACATTGCACGCATTGCAGAACCAGCTGCTAAAGAAGTTCTCGATTCCTGGAAGTTTATTTCAGCAATTAGAAGCAGACTCTAGTCGGCAAAAGAATCGCAGCCCCGTTTTTAATCAAGCGAATAACTGCGACAAAATATATAGTCATTAAAAAAAGAAAGACTGTCCTTTGTAAAGTTTATAACTTAAAGAACAGTCTTTTTTGTTTAAGCGTAAAAATTTAACAGATAGATTTTTTCCACCTTAAACTTTGAATTTATCAATCTGGCCACCAATTTCATCAATTGACTGCTTCATTCGTTCAGAAATATCACGCAAGGCAATACCAGTTTCCTTAATTTTGCGGGCACCAGTAGTCATTTCTTCTACACTAGTCTGCATAATGCCAGTTGCATTCTGAAGATTGCGAACTTCTTCCAAAATTGCCTTGTTTCCCTGAGACATTTCTACACTGGCAGTTTTTACTTCAATTGTAGAATCGTTCATAGAATGGAGCGCATTTGAAATCTGCATAGAACCAGTATTCTGTTCTTCCATTGCAGCCTGAATCTGGCGAACAAGTTGTTCTGTATCTGTAATTTTATTTGATACAGACTGGAATGCCCTGTTAGATTCTTCCGAAGCCGAAACAACACTGTCAATTGAAGCCTTAATATTATTCAACTGATTTCCAATTGTCTTAGACTGAGAAGATGAAGTTTCTGAAAGTTTACGAATTTCATCAGCAACAACTGAGAATCCTTTTCCAGCTTCGCCCGCATGAGCCGCTTCAATTGCCGCATTCATTGCAAGAAGATTTGTCTGTTCTGCAATAGCCGCAATCGCAGTATTTGCATCCTGCAAGGTTTCACTCTGGTTTTTAATGTCTTCGATAATTGTATTTACGTTCAACTGCATTTGAATACCAGACTGTGCTGAATTTGCAAGTCCATCAAAAGAGTCAGACATTTTTTCCATAGAAACGTTTACAGATTTAATATTTCCAATCATCTGTTCAATTGCGGCAGAAGCATCAGAAACTTGAGAAGACTGACGTTCAATCATTGTTCCCAAAGATTCAATATTGCTTGCAATTTCGTTTACAGCACCAGCAGTCTGCTGAACCGATTTAGACTGATTATTAATCTGAGTGTGAACTGAATCAATACTTGTAAGAATTTCATCAATTGAACCTGCAGTATTTTGAGTAGAAGAATCAAGTGCTAAACCTGCATTTCCAAGAGTATCGCGGGAAGTTTTTACCTGAGCAATAATTGTCTGGAGTTTTTCGGTAAACTTATTAAATCCAACAACAACATCACCAATTTCATCGTTTAATTTTATGTCAATTCGCTTTGTAAGATCTGCATCACCTGAAGAAATATCATCAATTGTTGTTTTTACAAAACTTAACGGTTTAATAAGAGCCGAAACAAGAATGAATGTTGCAAATATTACAATAATAGCAGCAACAATAATTGAAATAATAATTACGTTTGTAACCCTATTAAGACTGTCATAATATTCATTATACGGAACTGCACAAACAACAGCCCAGCCACTTTCGTCCCCAACAGGCATATAAGCAACAACTTTCTTTTCGTTTGAGAAAGGTTCAACAAGAACTTCATAACCAGTGTTTCCTGCAATAACAGAATCCATCATCACATCCCAAGGATTTTTTGGACCATCGTTTTCTGCAGCTTTTCCACCATTTGCCTGCATTGCATCAATATCTTCGGCTGTCATTCCATCATAAGTTGTAGGACCAATTGGCATTGCAGAACCAGTAGAAATGATTAATGGATGAGAGTTCTTACCAATAAGAATTGATTCTGAAAGGTTATAAACATCTGCACCATTTACCATTGATGACAAAATACCGATTGGTTTGTTTGTTCTTTGACCGTAAACAGGAATACAATAGAACATAATCGTGTCATCAGAAGCACCTTCAATCATATAACTCTTTGGAAGAGGATCTATAATAAAGCGTTTGCCGGAAATTGTCTGAATAAAGAAATCAACATCATGAACATCAACATAAACACCATCCGGGCGAATACAAATACCTTCTTCATTATAAAAAGCAAGATTTTCAAAATGAACAGGATCTGCAAGAGCAACAGCTGCTAATTGTGCAACTTTATCTTCCAAAGAAACTGTTTCATCACGAATAAAAGGAAGATTTGCAATAGATTCCAGAAGATAGAATTCCTTTTTATTAACATCCTTCAAAATTTGTGCTGATTTTTGTGCATTCAATTCCATAATCTGCTGAGTATCTCTTGAAATTGACTTTGACAATTCAGCACGTGCAAAAAGACCAATTGCAATAACTGCAAGGTTTATCAAAATAACAACAAAAATAATTATTTTGAACTTTAATCCAAACCGCATTTGAGCCTCCTATGCTCACTATATAATTTTATTTTTTTTGCATACATTTATTGTATAATTATAACAATTATAACACAGTTTAAATAATTCTATTCTATAATAATTCATTTTATAAAAACCGATTTTAGAAAAATTTTATTCCACGATGCGTAGGTAGTGTTTAGATTGCACCTGTGTTAGAGTAAAAACAGGAGGTCAGAAAAATGATTGACAATTACATTACAGGAAGCGTAATTAAAAACTTGCGCGAAAACAAAAAAATGACACAGGAAGAACTTGCGGCAAAAATCAACGTAACAGGAAAAGCCGTAAGCAAATGGGAAACAGGACTTGGATTTCCGGATATAAGTCTTATTGAACCGTTGGCAAAAGCATTGGACATTTCGGTGATTGAACTTTTGTCGGGTGAATGTATTCGGAATAAAAACAAAGTTTCTAATATGCAAAAGGCAAAATTTTATGTTTGCCCAGTTTGTGGAAATGTAATCTATTCAATTGGAGAAACTATAATCAGCTGTTGCGGAATTACCCTGCCCCCTTTGGAAGCAGAAACTGCCGATACAGAAGATTCAGCACACAAAATGCACGTTGAACCAGTTGAAGATGAAATTTACGTTCAGTTGAATCATCCTATGACAAAAGAACATTATATTTCGTTTATTGCAGCGGTTACGGACAATGGAATTCATCTTACAAAACTTTATCCGGAACAAACAGCCGAAGCCAGATTCAAGCGGGCACGTATAAAATCTATTTATGCCTATTGCAATCATCACGGCTTATTTGTGGAGAAAATTATGGGTAAAATATAATATAAAACTAAAATCTTTTTTCACAATTCCGCGAACAAGAAAAATCTTGCAACTGATATACTTTACATTTACCCTCGCTATGTTAAAATAAATTCGAGGGTAAAAAAGTTATGACATTAGAGAGTTTTGAAAACATCTTTTCGTTGTTCTGCACAATAATCGGGCTTTTAGCTTGCCTGTTCAAATATATAGAAACACCCAAAAAAACTTGCCATTACCTTGTTTTTTATTTTCTTGCTCGTTTTTTAAGCGATTATTATTGGACTGTTTATCAGCTCGTAATGGACACATATCCAAATGTTTCAAGTTTTGTTGCAAATCTTGGATGGAATATCGGTTATTTCGTTCTTTTGATTGCAATGCTTTGTCGTGTAAAAGAACATGGAAGAAAATATCTTAATCCAATAACGTTATGGCCGCTTCTTACAAATATTCCTCTGCTTGTTTTATACATGCAATTTGGTGGAATTATTAATAATATATACGAAGTTGGAATTACAACTTTTATAATGATTATTTGCTCTGGAGAATTATTCTATTTTATACGCAACAGAAAAAACGGAGCCCATTTTCCTTTTTTACCAGTTTTTATCCTTTCATACGAAATTTTAACTTATGGAATGTGGACAGCTTCGTGTTTTGACTGGAAAGCAACTTATGCAAATCCATATTTCTACTGCGAAATTATTGCATCTATAATTACAGTCTTTTATGCATGGGGAATGAAGCGCGATTATGAAATTGAAACTTCTATAAAATACACTCCAAACGCCTCAAATATAAGATTCAATGCAACTTTACAAACTTTATCATCATTTATGATTTTTACACTTTGTATTGTCGGCTACTTTACGGCAGCATGGATAAAAGAATCAATTCAGGCGGTAAATACTGGTGACAAATATTCAAATGTAATTATTTTTACGCTGTTTTTTATTTCTGTAATCATTGCGTTATTAGTTCTATTAATGCTTTATAAGCTTACAGTTTTTCATCAGAATACTAAAAAGAAGGATAACGAAAAAGATAAAAATGAAGAAAATCACAACAGAGTTAATCTTTTATTTACTATAGCTTTCACTTTTATTTTAATGACCCTTGCAGTCGTTTATAATACAAGAAAATATTATTCAGTTGCAGTGACAGGAGTTTTTGAAGACGGTGAAAATAAAGTAAAAATGACTTCTGCACATCTTGAAAACTATCTTACAGACGCAGAAGCAACCTTGCGAGTTACCGCAGACACTATTGATTACATGAATCAAAATGGAAATTCTTCTGAAGACATTCAGCAATTTCTTTATGAACAAACACAAAAAGAATACAGCCGCTTTGAAAAGAATTTTACAGGAATTTACGCTTATGTAAATGGAATTTATCTGGATGGAACCGCAAAAATTCCTCTTGATAAAAGCATTGTAGAATCGCAAAGCTGGTATAAAACCGCAATCGAAGCCAATGGAAATGTTGTAATTGCAGCGCCTTATATTAATGAACAGACTGGACTTGTAGTTATAACAATTGCAAAAAGTATTTCTTCTTCAACTTTAGCAGAAACTAAAAATGTTCACAATGTAATTTGCCTTGATGTAATTGTAAGTCACATTAACGATTTAGTAAAAAACAGTGACATTGCAGGAAAAGGCTACGGAATGGTAATTAATAAAGACGGATTTATAATTGCACACAAAGAATCAGCTTATAACGGTGGAAATATTACAGAAATATATAATCCTGATGTTCTGGCAAAAATGATTAGCACAAAATACGGAAAATTCACTGCAAATCTTGATAACGAAAAATGTACAATCTTTGTTTCGCCAATTATGGAAAAATGGATTGACGTAATCGTTGTTAATAATTCTGAACTTTTGGAAAACGTATATGCACAGCTTCTTACAAATATAATGATGTCTCTTATAACCTTCTGCCTTATTACTTTCTTCTATTATTTGGGCTACAAAAACGAACAGGTTTACGGTAAAAAACTGGAAGAGATGAATATTCAGGTTGTAAAAGCTCTTGCAACCGCCATAGATGCAAAAGACACTTATACAAACGGACATTCTTCAAGAGTTGCAAAATATGCAAAGATGATTGCAGAAAGAGCGGGCTACAGTGAAGCAAAACAAGATGAAATTTACATGATGGGACTTTTGCACGACGTTGGTAAAATTGGAATTCCAGACGAAGTAATTAATAAACCTTCACATCTTACTGACGAAGAATATGAATTAATAAAAAAGCATCCTGTAATTGGATATGAAATTTTGGGAACCATAAAAGACCGTGAAAATCTTTCTATTGGTGCAAGATGGCATCACGAACGATACAGTGGTGGCGGATATCCAGATGGCTTAAAAGGAGAAGCAATTCCAGAAGAAGCCCGAATTATTGCCGTAGCCGATGCCTACGATGCAATGACGAGCCGACGAAGCTACAGAAATATATTGCCTCAAGAAAAAGTCAGGACCGAAATTGAGAAAGGTGCCGGAACTCAGTTTGATCCAAATCTTGCAAAAATAATGATTCAAATGATAGACGAAGACACCGAATACAATATGCACGAAAAATAAAAACATCCGCAAATCCTAAAATTCAAGCTCTACATTAATACATAACTTCTTCAAAAAGCAGGCTCTTTTGTATATAATAAGAAAAAAGCAGGAAACGAAGGTAAAATGAACTTTATAATTGCAAGAGGTCTTTTAATTCCATTTTTGGGAACTGTGCTCGGTTCTGTTCTGGTTTTCTTTATGAAAAAAGAACTGGATTCCCGCATTCAAAAAATGCTTTCGGGCTTTGCGGCCGGAGTTATGGTTGCGGCATCTGTATGGAGTCTTTTAATTCCTTCTATGGAAATGGCAGCTGACCGTGGAAAGTTTGCATTTGTTCCAGCAGCAGTAGGCTTTTGCATAGGAATGATTTTCCTTTTAATTCTTGATAAAACTGTTCCCCACATGCACTTAGACGAAAGTGAAGAAGGTCCAAAAACAAATCTCCAAAAAACAACAATGATGGTTCTTGCCGTTACGCTTCACAATATTCCTGAAGGTATGGCAGTTGGAATCTTATATGCAGGATGGGCTTCTGGTTCGGCTCAAATTACAGAAGCAGGTGCCCTTTCTCTTGCTCTTGGAATTGCAATTCAAAATTTTCCGGAAGGTGCAATAATTTCAATGCCGCTTCATTCAAAAGGGCTTTCAAAAGCGCGATCCTGCTGGTATGGAATTTTATCTGGAGTTGTTGAACCCGTAGCAGGAATTATTACAATCCTTCTTGCAAATCTTGTAATGCCGGTTCTTCCCTACTTTTTAAGTTTTGCGGCAGGTGCAATGATTTACGTTGTAATAGAAGAACTTATTCCCGAAATGGCAGAAGGAGAACATTCAAATTGGGGCACCATAACTTTCATGCTTGGTTTTGCACTAATGATGATTCTGGATGTTGCGCTGGGCTAATTCTTTTACAGAGACGAATTGTTTTAGAAAATGAAAAAATAATATGCGAAATAAAGAATTTTCTTTTTTTACGACATTATTTCATCTCGGATTAAAAAATTTTCTAGCGTTAGTATTAGTAATAATAATAACAGCGGCAACACTTTCGCAAGGTTGTTACTCATTTTATAAATCAGTAAAAGACTGCGGCTGGCACAGCATATCGGCCATAAACGCAAACAAATTATACAGGCCGCTTCATCACATTATGGGCGCATCATTTTTAGCCGTAATATTATCGTCTTTTGTAATTCTTATTGTTTCTGTAAATATCACCCGCAAAAATCTAATCACAAATAATCTGAACGTAAGATTGCAAACAATCGCTGATATTTACGAGTCAATGTATGATATTGATTTAAAAACAAATACTTTTTCGCGCATAACAAGTTCAGAATTTGTAGATTCGGTAACAAAAGAATCAAGTTCCGACGCACAAAAAGCGCTATATAATGTAATGGACAAAATCACCGAAGAACTTGGTGAACGAAAAATCTATGTGAGCGTTGGTGCATATTGTCATAATGGTAAAAAAAATCTAAACTTCAAAGACTTGTATAAACTTGCAGACCAATGCACTTACACAAGCAAGAAAAAAGAAGGAAATGCAGTAACGTTCTACAAAAAATAAAACTTTACTCAAAAAAAAAGGAAGCAAAAAATGGAAGAAAAAACTTTTCACAAAAATCCAATCATAAAGGATATTTATACAGCTGACCCGGCTCCAATGGTTTACAAAGATACACTTTATTTGTACACCACCCACGATGAAGATGTTCTTATAAATGATTTTTACACAATGAATGACTGGCGCTGTTTTTCTACAAAAGACATGGTAAACTGGACTGACCACGGAAAAATCTTTTCTATTGAAGATATAGCTTGGGCGGAAGACAGAGCTTGGGCACCACAGGCAATTGAACGCAACGGAAAATTTTATCTTTACTGCCCTGTTCACAAAAAAAACGGCGGAATTGCAATTGCAGTTGGACTTTCAGATAAACCGGAAGGTCCATTCACCGATTTAGGCTACCCTCTTGTAGATGAAGGCGACTGGAACGATATTGATCCTACAGTTTATATTGATGATGATGGACAGGCTTATCTTTATTGTGGAAACCCGGAATTGCGTTATGTTCTTTTAAATGAAGATATGATTTCGTATAACAAAGAAGTTGGCGTTGTAAAAATTCCTATGACTGTTGAATCTTTTGCAAAAGGAAGTCACGATACAGGAACTTCTTACGGTGAAGGTCCATGGTTCTACAAAAGAAATAATCTTTACTACATGGTTTACGCTGCTTTTGAAGAAGGAAAACACATTGAACATCTTGCCTACTCTACTTCAAAATCGCCAACTGGTCCCTGGGTGTACGGTGGTGTTCTTATGACTGATAAAGACGGAGTTTTTACAAATCATCCTGGAATTGCTGATTTTAAAGACCATTCTTATCTTTTCTACCATACAGGCCAGCTTCCTGGAGGAAACCTTTTCCACCGAAGTGTTTGCGTTGCAGAATTTAAATACAACGATGACGGTTCAATTGATACAGTTGAAAAATGCGACGGCGTAAGCAAGGTCTAAAAAAATACAATTGTTACAAATAAGGCCGGAACCTGAACTACTGCATTTTCTCCATAATTGAATGAAGACTTTGCAGTAAATCGCCTGCTTTATTCAAATCAAGAAAATTGTAGCACATCATCTGGCGCGGAATATCCTGACATTTTGAACGCATTGCCCTTCCTTCTTCCGTAAGTCTTACATATACAGTGCGTTCATCCTTGTTGCTGCGGGTTCGTTTTACAAGTCCCTGAATCTCCATCTTTTTTAAAAGCGGAGTCAATGTTCCAGAATCAAGAAAAAGTTTTTGTCCAAGTTCCTTTACCGTAATATCATCTTTTTCCCAAAGCCCAAGCAGCGTAATATAGGATGTATAAGTTAGTCCAAGCGGTTCCAGAATTGGATTATAGCGGCGGATTATTTCTTTTGAACAAACATACAATGCAAAACAAAGTTGATTATCCAGTGAAAGCGGATTAAAACCTTCGGGAATCCATGGTTCCTCATTATTTTGTGATTTTTCAAATTCTACATCCATATTAAGCTCCAAAAAAAATCTTAAAAAACTGAAATAATTGTACACAATTTAATTGACAAAATCAATACTTATGTGTATATTTATATCAGATTTAGATTGTACACAATTTAATTACAAACAATAAGGAGTAAAACAATGAGTATTTATGATTTTTCGGTAAAAGCACAGGACGGAAGTGATGTTTCACTTAAAAACTACGAAGGCAAAGTTCTTTTGGTTGTAAATACTGCAACAGGATGCGGCTTTACACCACAGTACGACGGACTTCAGGATTTGTACGAAAAATATCAGAACGAAGGACTTGAAATTCTTGATTTTCCATGTAATCAGTTTGCAGGACAGGCTCCAGGTTCGGATGAAGAAATTCATTCTTTCTGTACAGGCCGCTTTGGAATTACTTTCCCTCAGTTTGCAAAAATTGATGTAAACGGTAAAAATGAAAGTCCGCTCTACACCTTCCTTAAAAAAGAACAAAAAGGTAAAATGGGGTCAAGAATTAAGTGGAACTTTACAAAATTCCTGGTTGCTCGTGATGGCACTGTAATCAATCGTTTTGCTCCAACTGATACTCCAGAAAAAATTGATGAATTTGTAAAAGAAGCTTTGGCAAAATAAACGAATTGAATAAACAGGGCGCATTATATTTTTGGTGCGCCTTTGGAGGAAATTATGACACACACATACAAAACACAGAATGTTTGCGCACAGACAATCACTTTTGACAAAGATGAAAACGGAATTATTACAAACATTGCTTTTGACGGTGGCTGCAACGGAAACTTAAAGGCAATTTCGAAACTTCTTGACGGAATGAAAGCCGAAGACATTGCCGCAAAATTAGCCGGAAACACCTGCGGAAGACGCCCTACTTCCTGTGCCGACCAGCTTGCAAAGGC
>JAILCM010000060.1 GCA_024680155.1 Treponema sp. | reverse complement strand
CAGATTCAAGAAGACATTCTCAAAGTTTCGCAAAAATGGTTCCACGAAAAACACGGAGAAAACGACCACGTTCTGCAACTTGAACTGCAAAGCATAAAATCTGCACTTGAACATACGGATGAACTAAAAATTCAGGGCGGCGTACTTTATATTAACGACGAACCTGCCGCAATGACGCTTGCAACTCCAATTTCCAGCACAGTTTTAGACGTAATTTACGAAAAAAGCATTTTTGAATACGAAAAAGACGGAGCGTATGCTGTAATCAACAATCAGTTTGCAAAACAATGCCAGAATTTTCTATATTTTAACCGCGAAGAAGACATGGGCGTGGAAGGTCTGCGCAAAGCAAAACTTTCCTATAAACCCGAAATGCTTTTAGAAAAATTCTACGGAAAAATTTTGTAAATTCGTGCTATAATAATTTTATGATTATTAGAAGTGCTGAGCCGAGTTCAATTCCAACTATAATTGCAGAATTTCTTGGTAGAAAAAGTGACGGAAGCTGTAAACCGCTTTTTGTTTTTTCTTCAGATGTTGCCGTTGATTCATGGACGGAATGGGTTGTTCGGAATCCGCGGCTTTCTGGAGTTCAGGCGGTTGCTTTGGAAGATTTTACTGCTTGGGATAAATTCAAGGGCAATTTTCTTGCGGGCAATATAACTGGAAAAAATTGTATTCCTTCTTTGCTCCGAAAACTTTATGTACGTTCACTTATTCACCAGAACCTGCAACAGCATTTTATAAAAAAAATCGTTCCTTCCGACAGTGCCGAAGGAGCTTATGCTTTTACCGACTGGCTTTCAAAAATTCTGCCGTCTCTTAAATTGTGGCATCAAAAATACGTTGAATTTCTTGCAAAAAATAATCTTACCGAGCAAACCGATTCCGATACAGAAAATCAGGATTATAATCAGATTTTTACGCGTTACAATGCTTTTCTGGAAGAAAATAATCTTTTTGAACCGTCGTGGCTCACTCCAGATTTTGTAGAAAAAGAACGCACAATCATCATTTTTTACCCCGAAATTATTGAAGATTTTAGTGATTACGAAGCTGTTTTTTCTGGTACAAATAATGTAATTGCGGTAAATTTGCCGGAATCAAAAAGTCCTGTTTACGTTTATAAATATCCAGATTCGCGAAAAGAACTCAGGCATACAATTTTGCGTTTGCGAAAACTTCACGAGCAGGGCGTAAAATGGACGGAAATGGCCGTAAATGTGCCTGATCTGGAAGTTTACCGCCCTTACATCCAGCGAGAGTTTGAACTTTATTGTGTTCCAGTTAATATCCGCGCCGGTGAGCCTCTTACAAAAAATTGTGCCGGTCTGATTTTTACTCAGTTAAATGAATGTGCAAGTTCTAATTTTTCTTACAGTTCGGTTCGTGCACTTTTGCAAAATGAATATGTTCCCTGGAAAGAAAATTTAAAAGATGTTCGCGAAAATCTGATTCTTGAAGGAAACCGTATGCGTGCAATTTGCAGCTACGAAGAAAATGCCGACTCTACCAAAACTGTTGATATTTGGAAAGAATCTCTGTCGTCAGTTGCAACCGATGAGCGCGAATCCCGTTTTTATGATGACCTTAAGAAACGAATTACCGACATTTGCAAGGCTGAAAATTTTAAGAAACTGCGTGCGGCGTGGTTTGCATTTAGAGAAAAGTTTTTGCAGAGTGAAAATTTTACCTGCGACGCAAACAAAATTCTTGGCCGTTGTTTGAGTGAACTTGACGATTTGATTGATATTGAAGACCGTTTTCTTGAACCGCTCGCGTTAAAATCAGAATCGCCGTTTTCTTTTTATTTGAACGAACTTAATTCCAAAACTTACCGCCCACAGGAAAAATTGAACGGCGTTTCTGTTTTTTCTTACCGACTGGCAGCTCAAGCGCATTTTAAGTACCAGTTTGTAATTGATTCTTCGCAAAAAAATCTTGATGTGCCGAATAAACGGCTTTCATTCTTGAATAACGAAAAACGAAAGCTTCTTTTGGGTGCCAATGCCGACGAAAAAGCAAATTCCAGCGCAGCATTTATACGGCTTTATGCAAAGGATTTCGCGGCAACTTCGGCAGCGGGAACGCATTCAGAAATTAGAACTGGGGCGGGCATTTCATCTCCATCTGGCAATCTCTACGATTCCATCCATTTTTCATATGCGGAAGAAACTTTTGCGGGCTTTGCAATTGCTCATAGTGCGCTTACGGTTGCCAATTCTTTGGATGCCCCTGACGAACAGCGTGATGAATTTGAATCCTCCCTTGAAGAGTCTGATTTTATTAAGCTGGAACGTGAAAATCTGAGCACAGAAAACGCCCCTGAAGAGCAGGCCCCTGAAGTTTCACAAAAATTGGACACAGAACAAACTTCCTCTTCACCACGCAAACTCAGTCTTCTCCAAAAAGAATCCGCTCAAAACTGGGCTCGACGTGTTCAAAACTTCAACGCAATTAAGGACGAAAAAGTTACTCCACCGCTTGAACAAAAAATCACGGAAACTCTTGTAACTCACCGCAAAAGTGATTCCGACATTGTTGTTACTCAAACTGATCTTGGAAAATTTTACCCTTGCCCGCGAAAATGGATTCTTTCTTCAATTCTTGGCGTAAAGGCTGTGGAAGATTCACTTGATACAAATCTTATGCAGAATTTTGACATGGGAAACATCAACCACAAAATCCTTGAACTTTTTATGAAAGACCTTGCCGCAAAAAATGCAGTGCTTCCGGTTACAAATCAAGACAATATTTTTGATAACGAAGACGAAATCACACAAAAAATAGAAGAATATGTTCAGACAACAATTCACAGCCGCAGCATGGATTTTAAAGACAGTCCGCTCGTAATTCGGGTGCTGGAATCGCAAGCTTCGCTAATACGGGACGGAATCTTAAAATTCCTGCATGAATTTTGTAGAGAACCGAGCAAACCCGAACCAGACAAAATCAATTCAAAATCAAGCATCAAAGGTTTTGGCGGTTATAAAGTTGTTGGCGCAGAATTAGAAATTGCATCAGAAATAAAAACAATTGATTTAAGCCAAGATTCCGAAGATAGTTCCATCAAACTTTTTGGTAAAATTGATTGTCTGCTTTGTTCCGACGAAGGCGATTATGTAATTATCGATTATAAAAATACTTCGTCTTCACTTCCAAATCCAGCCGACATAGTTGAAGATGAATACGGGCTTTTGGGTGATTTCCAGATGCCGATGTACGTAACTCTTGTTAATAACGAAAAAATTCCGCAGGGTTCTACAATAAAAGTTGAGGCTGCTTATTTTTATTCAATTAAAGTTGACTCTAAAGGTACAAACAGAGTTTGTGCAATTGATGAATTTGCCGGCCTTCTAAAATCAGCAGATGAAAATACTGTAAATCTAAAAAAATACGATGCTTTTTGCGACTACACAATTCCGCTGTTTAATGATTACGCAGAAGATTTTGTGGAACGTGTAAAAGATGGAGTTTTTGAACCAGTAATTCCGGAAAATAAAGCATTAAGTTACGTTCATGTTGAGCCGTACAATGTTTGTGTAAAATGCAGTTATAAGGATATTTGCAGAACCACGTTTATTGTCGGCGAAAAAACTCTAAGAAAAAAATAAAAGCAGGGAAAAATCACGAGGAAAATCATGGCACAGGAATTGTCAAAATCATACGAATATCTGGATTTACTTTCTAAAAAACTTGATGACCGCCAGAAAAAAGTTTGCTGTCGGACTGGGAATACTGTTGTTGCGGCTGGAGCGGGAAGTGGAAAAACTCAGGTTCTTGCTACAAGATTTGCGTGGCTTGTAATGAGCTGCAATGTGCCTGCTTCTAAAATTCTTACGCTCACTTTTACAAAAAAAGCTGCCGGCGAAATGTACGACCGAATCTACCAGACACTAAGCTTTTTTGCTCAAAATCCACAAACTCCGCCACATGAAAAAGAACGTGCCGTAAAAGCTCTTGAAGTTTTTGGCGAAACTCATATTCAAACTCTGGATTCTTATTGTTCAAATATTGTGCGTCAGGCTGCAAACCGCTATGGAATCCGTCCTGATTTTTCTGCAGGTTCTTCCGATACTGAACGCCAGATTAAAGATGATGCGCTTCCTTTTATTATAAAACACCGAAACAATCCGGCTGTACTTGCTTTTGCAAATGCGGGCCGCCTTCAGGATTTTGCAGAAAATGTTTTTGCAGGAACTGTAAATGAATACGCCAGCATTGCCGATTCCGACACTTTTTTTACCGATAAACTTGCGCTCCAATGCCAGAAAGTTGCCAAAGATTTTAATTATTTTGTATTTGGCCGCGGTTCTGCTCCAAAAGAACTCCAAAATGTTCAAAATCTGACCGAACTTGAAAATCAGATTCTTTACGAATTTAACGAAGCTGGTATAAAAAATGAATTTACAGAAAAAGTTCATCAGCTTTTGGGAATTATAGACTCAATTCAAAATAATTTTGAAGAAATCACAGATGAATATATTGCAAACAGTGAAAATCCTGGTATGCAAAAACTGCTGAATCTTTGCGATGAACTTGCCCCGGTTCATAAACTTAATTTACGTGAAAAAGGTGCAAGCAAGGTTTCGGGACAAATCAAACAAATGCGCGAAACCGTAAAATACATTTCTTCCCTTTGTGCTTATATTCGCCAGATCCAGACAATAAAAGAGCTTTATCTTTTGTTAAACGAATTTCATGTGCGTGTAAAAAAATCAAAGAAAATTTCGGGCAATCTTTCGTTCCGCGATATTCAAAAAATGGCACTTGTAATTTTGCAGGAACAGCCAGATTTACGTGCCCAGGAAAATGCCGCCTACGACAAAATAATGATTGACGAATTTCAGGACAACAATGGCGAGAACCGCGAACTTTTGTTCCTTTTGTGTTCCGGCGCAGAAACTGGTTCTCATCCAACGGCAAATCAAATTGCAAGCGAAAAACTGTTTTTTGTAGGTGATGAAAAGCAGTCAATTTATAAATTCCGTGGAGCCGATGTTTCTGTTTTTAATGAGCTTCAGAATGATTTTAAGACAAATTTTGGCCCAGAAAGCGTTCTTCCAATGGAATACAACTACCGTTCCGAAAATTCGCTGATTACTTCTTTTAACAAACTTTTTGGCGGCGAAAACGGAATTTTTAATAAAAAACTCGCGGCCACTTACGAAGCCCAATATACAACCGAAACAAAAAAATATAATCCGGTGCAAAAACAAGTCCTCGACCCAGAAAATTTGACTTCAGAAAATGTGAACATGCATTTTTGTGTTTTGAATAAAAGCCTGTTCACCGAAAATGATAAACTTCCTGTAAACGAAAAACTTGATTTACCAGATGAAAAAGAACAGGTTGCATATTTTATTGCCAGCAAAATCAACGACCTTTGTAAAAAAGACGAAAATTGTGAAAACGGCGTGACTGATGGTAGCGAAAATAACGAAATCAGCAAAAAACACATTCCCTTCAGCAAAATTGCAATCCTGGACAAATCGCGCTCAAACAGAAATTATCTTATAAAGTGGCTGAATATTTTTGGAATTCCGTACAGCCTGGACCAGAATGCAAGTCTTTTTTCTTCCGGCCTAATTTACGATATTTACAACTTTTTGCGGGTTTGCGTTTATCCGTCCGACAAAAAATCCTACGCCGCTTATCTTTGCTCACCTTTTGCAGGCTTAAGCTGGAATTCGGTGGAAACAGTGCTTGCGGGGGGCGAACCAGATGAATTTGCTCTTTACACCCAGGCTCACGATTTTCTTGAAAAAACTCGGCCGCTTGTTCTTAGTCAGCCGCTTACAAAAACGCTCGAAATTTTGTGGAATGCGACCGG
>JAILCM010000322.1 GCA_024680155.1 Treponema sp. | reverse complement strand
AGTTATAGATTATTTCTATACCTGTTATAAATAAAAAATATTTGTGCAAAACCTCAAAACAAAGTATAACCTAGTATATTACTAGGTTATCAGTATTAACCAACATTAACCAACGCTAATCAAATTTGTAAAAATGAGGTGAATATGAAACAGCTAAAAAATATTTTGTACCGTGCCTTTCCTGCCCTTGGTATTCTTCTTGCGCTTCTTGTGCAAAACACAGTTCCAGACAGCACATTACATCCGGCAGCAACACGTCCATATTACAACTTTCTTCTATTGATATTGCTCACGGTTGCCATACTCACTTTTGTGCTTTCATTTTTTATTCCACGACTGCGCGATTCACTTACACAAAAAGGACCGTTCCTCGTGGGTTCAGGCGTTCTGGTGACAATTCTAAATCTTATAACCGCAAAGTTCGCCCTTCTTCCGGTAATATTTTTCCCAAGTTACGACAACATTCTGGCAATTTTTGTAGAACAGACTCCGCTTTTGGGAAAATGCGTCTGGTATTCGTTCCGCCTTTTGATTCTGGGCGTTTTTTGGGGCGTTACAACAGGCTTTATTACAGGCGTTTGCCTTGGTTTTAGCAAGCACGTTTATTACTGGATAAATCCATACATCAAACTGATTGGTCCAATTCCGGCAACCGCGTGGATTCCGCTCGTTCTTACAACCTTCCCAACGCCTTTTGGAGCAAGCGTTTTTATAATTGCGCTGGCAGTATGGTTCCCGGTTCAGCTTATGACAAGTTCGGGCATTCAAAACACAAGCCGCGTTTATTTTGAAGTTGGACGAACTCTCGGAGCAGGCACGTTCTTCCAGGTGTTCCGCATTGCAGTTCCAGCCGCACTCCCGAATATTTTTCAGGGAATGTTCAACGGAATCTGTTCAGCGTTTATTGCACTTATGACCGCCGAAATGTTTGGTGCAAAATATGGAATCGGCTGGTACATCAGCTACCAAAAAGCCATGATGCTCTACTCGGGCGTTTATGCCGGCCTTATTCTGATTGCCGTTTATTGTACCGTCATAATTACCGCGTTGTTCAAGGTAAGAGCAAAAGTGCTCAACTGGCAGAAAGGATTGATTAAATGGTAGAGGAGAGGAGCTTCCCCACCGCTTCGCGGCGGGTCGGGCTTTGCGCACTTCCGCTATCGCTCCATACCGCTTACGCGGTACGCCTGCGGCGGTACTCCAATCCCTAAGCCGTTAGGAAAGCAAAAAGCCGGGGGCTCAAGTGCTCCCTAAGACGTTAGGAAAGCAAAAAAGCCGGGGGCTCAAGTGCTCCCTAAGCCATACAAAAGGAGAATACAATGTCTGGAGAAATTAAATTATCGAATATAACAAAAATCTTTAATCAGGGAGAAGCCGAAGAAGTCACTGCCCTCAAGGGAGTTAACTTTACAATTCCTGCGGGAAGCTTTGTTTCACTTATTGGACCATCCGGCTGTGGAAAAACAACTCTTCTGCGATGTATTGCGGGACTTGAAACACCAACAAGTGGAGAAGTTTCAGTTGACGGAATAAAAATCACAAAACCTGGAAGCGACAGAGGATTTGCATTCCAGCAGGCGAATCTTTTTCCATGGCTTTCAATTCGCGAAAATATTGCATTTGGTCTGCGTGCACGGCATATTTACAAAGAACGCAAGGCAGATGTAGACGAATTTATAAAACTTGTGGGCTTGCAGGGGTTCGAAAAATCTTATCCGCATCAGCTTTCGGGAGGAATGAATCAGAGGGCAAGTCTGGCTCGTGCTCTTGTTGGTCACCCGAAAATTCTTTTACTTGATGAACCGCTTGGTGCTTTGGATGCTTTTACCCGAATGACAATGCAGGACGAAATTCTCAGGCTTTGGAAAGAACACAATACAACAATGGTAATGGTTACCCACGATGTAGACGAGGCTGTTTACCTTAGCGATTATGTTGTAGTAATGTCTCCACGCCCCGCAAAAGTTGAAAAAATCATCAAAATAGATTTAAGCCATCCGCGGGCACGAGGGCAGGATGTTTTCTTAAAATACCGTACACAAATTCTGGAAATTTTGGATTACGCCGGAAAAGTTCAGGAAGTTGAATACGCAATTTAGGAAAACAGGAGCATTTTTTTAGCATTTATCACAAACCAACACCCGACAGATTGCAAAAAGCAAGCGGGCACTCCTTACATTTTATTTTTAACCTGTGTTATAATTAATTATCAAAACAAAGTGAACACAAAGTGAGGCACTCGGATGAGATGCTCAAAGTTCTTTCACGCGAATTCAATGTTTCTATAAATACGTTGCTAGGTGCACCACGCCAGCTTTTCTGCCAGTGCTGCGGAATGCCTCTTACCGAAGATTCCATGATTAGCCGCGAGCTTGACCAATCCTTTAACGAAGACTACTGCAAATGGTGTTACGTGGACGGCGAGTTCATTTACAAGCAGAAAGATTCCCTGATTAATTTTCTTTTGCAGAACATGCCAAATCCGCAGAATCAGAGTGATGATGAACGCCGCAAGTTTTACGACAGTATGCTCTCACAGCTTAAGCATTGGAAGGTATAGGCTAAGTCTTCCGAGGTCTCTCCACTCCCCGGGTCTGCCAACGCCCTTCCCGAAAAAGCAACAAGCTGTTTCTTTTTGCCCAGCACGTCCCGTGATATGCTAAAATCATCAGGAGGACACAATGCCAAGACCACACAACAAAGAAGACCTGCTCAAAGCAGCACAGGAAAATTATGAATCACTTATGAGCCTTATTGACGGGCTTAGCGAAAAGGAACTCAACACTCCCTTTGATTTTTCAAATCAGCCGAGCAAAAAAGAAGCCCACTGGAGCCGCGACAAAAATGTGCGCGACGTGCTCATTCACCTTTACGAATGGCATCAGCTTTTGCTGGACTTTCCCAAAACAATAAAGGCGTGACTGACAAGAAATCCGCCATCGCATTTTTTCCGGTCGACTATTCATGGAAAACATACGGCGCAATGAATCAGATGTTCTGGAAGCGCCACCAGGAAACAAGCCTCGAAGCCGCCAAAGCAATGTTCAAAAAAAGCCACGCCGCCGCCATGAAGCTGATTGAAGGCTACAC
>JAILCM010000256.1 GCA_024680155.1 Treponema sp. | reverse complement strand
ACCTACCCGCAGATGTTTATTGCAGTTTGCGGCGAAAATTCTGGAAAATCGGCAGTTCGTCTTTGTTTGATTGACGCAGAAACTTTGGAATTAAAAGCTGAATCCAACGAGACTCTTTCCGAAAGCTCAGATTTAGTTCCTTACAACGACAAATTTTTTGTAATAATTCAGGACGCAAAGAAAAATTACATTGCCGCTTACGACAAAACGCTCACACTCAAAAACAAGAGCCAGATTGAAGTTACGCCATCAACTCCGCTCAATCTTACAAAACATGGACTTTTGGTTACCTCCGCCAATGGAACCCCAGTTATGCTTTCATTAGATGATTTACACACAATCTGGCAGCAGGGCAACAAAGGCAACGAAAAATAAGTACAAATTCCATAAATTTATGTTATACTGTTTCTATTATGGAAAATACCAATAGAGAAACGTTTAAATCACGCATCGGTTTTATTATGACATCGGCAGGATGTGCCATCGGACTTGGAAATGTATGGCGCTTCCCGTTCATCACAGGAAAATATGGTGGAGCAGCATTCGTTCTGTTTTATCTTATATTCCTCGTTATTTTAGGTATCCCTGTTATGACAATGGAATTTGCAGTTGGACGTGCAAGCGGAAAAAGTGCATCACGTTCATTCCACGCAATTGAACCACAGGGAAGCAAATGGCACATCTACGGACATTTTGCAATCGCAGGCAACTATCTTCTTATGATGTATTATACGGCAGTTGCAGGATGGATTTTTGCATTCGTATTCAAAAGTGCAAAAGGAATGTTTTCTGGCGTAACACCAGAAGAAGTTGGTGCAGTTTTTACAAATCTTCTTGCTAATCCTTGGGAACAGATTTTATGGATGGTAATTGTAGTTGTTTTGGGCTTCTCAATTTGTCTTGCAGGACTTAAAAACGGAGTTGAAAAAGTTTCTACGATATTAATGACAATTCTTCTTGTTTTGATGTTTATTCTTATTGCACGTTCGGTTACACTTCCTGGTGCTGCAGAAGGATTAAAATTCTATCTTAAACCAGATTTTTCTAAAATGGTAGAAAACGGAATTGGTGAAGTTATTTTTGCTGCTTTGGGACAATCACTTTTCACACTTTCGCTTGGAATCGGCTCACTTGCAATTTTTGGAAGTTATCTTGGAAAAGAAAAATCACTTACCGGAGAATCTTGCATTATCATCGGACTCGACACCTTTGTTGCTTTGATGGCAGGATTTATAATTTTCCCATCATGTTTTTCTTTTGGCGTTCAACCAAATGCAGGTCCTGGACTTCTTTTTGTAACTTTGCCAAATATTTTCAACACAATGCCATTCGGACGTTTGTGGGCAACAATTTTCTTCATCTTTATGTCGTTTGCAGCCCTTTCTACCGTAATTGCAGTTTTTGAAAACATAATTGCAGCCGGAATGGACAGATTCGGATGGAGCCGCACAAAATCTGTATTCATCAACATGGCTTTGATTATCGTGCTTTCAATTCCTTGTATTTTAGGCTTTAACGTTTGGTCAGGATTCAGCATTCCAAAAATCGGTGACATTCAATCTATCGAAGACTTTATTGTTTCAAATAACCTTTTACCAATCGGTTCGTTAATTTACATTTTATTCTGTACTTCACGCTACGGATGGGGATTCGACAATTTCTTGGAAGAAACAAACGCTGGAAACGGCATAAAATTCCCAAGAGCCCTTAAATTCTACGTAAAATGGATTTTGCCAGTAATCTTCATTGCAGTTTGGGTTATTGGTTACATTCAGCAGTTCTTTTTAAGTAAATAGAAAACATTTCAATTTAAGCCAGGAGGGGAAAGCCTTCCCCTCGGCTTCAATTCGTCGCTCCGCTCCTCATTTCCGCCTACCCCTTCTAACGGGGGAAAACGTTTTACACATAAAGTAATCCTACAAAAAAAATTCAAAAAATTGCGTCCCCCGTAACGCCTCCTCAATGCAAACAGCATTACAAAAAAAAGCGCTCCCCATTTCTGGAAATTGAAAATGCGTTAAAAAAAAGTTGCCAGTGGCAAGCTTTTTAGGATTATCGATAAAACATCTCGCCAGATTTATCTGGCGGCAACCCGACAGGGTAGCAGGAGCTCAGGCAAAAAAAATGCCTTCCCATTTCTGAGAAGGCATTTTAGCTAAATAATTTTAACTAACTATTTGTTAGCCTTAATTACAGCCTGTGCACCTGCCAAACGAGCAGCTGGTACACGGAATGGAGAACAAGATACATAGTTCAAACCAAGCTTGTAGCAGAGTTCGATAGATGCTGGGTCTCCACCATGTTCACCACAGATTCCAAGGTGAAGGTCAGTCTTAACCTTGCGTCCCTTTTCTTCTGCAAGACCGATCATTACGCCAACACCGTCTTCGTCCAAAGTCTTGAATGGATCCTGGAGAAGAACTTTCTGGTCAAGGTAAGAATCGATGAACTTAGAGTAGTCATCACGGCTGAAGCCGAATGTTGTCTGTGTAAGGTCGTTTGTACCG
>JAILCM010000242.1 GCA_024680155.1 Treponema sp. | reverse complement strand
AAAATCGGCTTTTATTACCCATGCGGATCTGGACCACGTTGGCCTTTTGAATGAATTTGATACGGTTTACGTTAGCGGTTCTTGTTATGATAATTTTGTGCTGGAAGTTGAAGGAAAAAATAACTTTCGCGAGCAGAATCCTTTGCATGAACCTTATTGCCGCTTGAGCAGGATAATTTCTGGTTACGAGCCTCCGAGTCTTGAAAAATGTATTGTGGTTGGCCGGCGGGAGGATTTAGGTTTAGTGAATGTGAGCGGGGCTGAAAGTACTGACGGAAATAATTGTGGTGGCGCTGTAGGTAATAATTGTGACGGCACTGGCAGTGAAAATCGGAATATTCTTTCTCCTCTAGGAAGTCACTTTTTTGGCGGCAAGCGTTTTGATTTTTACGAAGGAAAAGGCGGTCACGTTCGCGGCGACACGGTGATTGTCTGCGATGAATTAAAGCTTGTTTTTACCGGCGACATTTACGTAAACATAAAAGGCTTTTCGGAAGAACAGCGTGAGTTTAATTCTCTTGCACCGTTTTTGATGACAGGCGTTGATTCGGAGCCAAAAGTTGCAAAAGAAGAACGCGAATATCTTCTGCTAAAATACAGCGATTACATAATTTGCCCTGGCCACGGAACGATAAAGAAATTTTAATAAATATCACCCATATTGCTTACTTTATTACCCATGTGTGATATAATTTGTATGGGTGATAAAAGGGAGAATGGCTTAAAATTTAATAACACCCAATCTATTTTTTTAATAATAATTTCGATTATCTTTTAGATTTTTCCATTGTTTCTGCAAAAGAAATCAATAAATCTTTGTCATGTTCTGAAAGATTTGAAAAGTGTAGCAATAAAGAACGAGTTTTTGGCTCACTTGGAAGTAATGAAACTGGTTCTTTAGAATTTAGAGATTCTTTTTCTCCTGTTACAAGATATTCAACGGTAACTCCAAGCACCTTTGCAATACGGACTGCAATTTCTGCTGAGGGCATACAAGATTCTGCCCCTACATAACTATCAATAGTCCTTTTACTTATTCCTGCCATAGAGGCAACTTCTTTATCAAGAAAACCGCAATAATCTATCTGTTCACGTAAGCGCTCTCTAAAATTCATGCTAAAATGATACCATTATCTTGTGGTCAAAAACTTTACAATACCAGTTTTCTGTGATAGGCTAAAAAATGTGAATCACATAATTTTGTGATTTAACCTAAGATTAAATACCAATATTTTATGGAGGTATCTATGAAAAAAACATCCTTGTTTTTTACCGCTTTTTCTTTGTTTGTATTTTTGATTTCTTGTAAAACTGATCCAAAATCTGTTTATAAAATTGAATTCGAAGATAATTATGGTTATGCGACAGTTCCTTCTCCAATTGAAGTAGAAGAGGGAACGGAAGTTACTTTGCCAAACTTGAAATCAAGTAAATATCCAGTCAGCTTTAGAGGGTGGAGACTTGAGGGATGGACAACAGATAAGAATTTAGCATCTACAATTACTATAAATAAAAATATGACTCTAATAGCTAATTGGGAATTAAATGTCGGCTTATATGCAAATGGTGGAACATTTAAGAAAGGTCAAACACATGAGAGCGTAGTAGTTTTTCCGGTAAAGTTTGGTCGATATGGAAAGCCTGAAACTCATTCTTTTTGTACGCCGGAATTTAAATATTGGGAACCAAAAAGAGAAGGTTATACTTTTGTAGGATGGACGTTTGAAGATGGAACGCATGGAGCAACTTTATATTCTGACAATCTTGGTAGCTTTTATCCAGAAGGATTTTATGTAAGGATCCCTGAAAAACGTTTTAATCTTTATGCAGTATGGAAAGAAGGAACAAATATAAAATATATGGATGGAAGTATGACAGAATCAGAAGTTCAATCTGTAATGGAATCTTTACGGGATGGAGATATTCTCTTTCTGCTTCCTGTTATCCTTAGTGGAAATGTGCCACAGTATTGGCAAGACTCTTTCAAAAACTATCTTCAGGATGAAACAAAGAAAATTACTGTTGATCTAAGTTATTGTGAAGAATCGTATCCATTTTCTGGAGCTTTTCAAGTTTTTCAAAATTGTTCGAGTATAGAATCCCTTATTATTGGAAGAAATTGTCAATATTATACAAGAGACGTGGAGTTGAGTGGTTTAAATGTTTGGAATTGTGAGAATTTAAAATCTGTTTCAGTAAAGTATTCAAATTTTGTAGAAAATAAAGAATACATTGGTTATAGTAAAATTTTTTTTGCAGATCTTCCAGACAGTGTTGAGTCTATTACTTTAGGAAAATATATGGATGGGGTATGGTGTCGTGGTAGGCAATTAAATAATTTAGAATCCTTTGTTTTTGAAGATACGAATGGATGGTATATCAGCTCAGAGGATCATTATAAAGAGGCCGAGAGTAAATCAGATTTAATAAGTATTGATGTTTCTGATCCAGAAATAAATGCAAGAAATTGCAGATCAAACGGCATTTGGTTTGGAAAATACTTTTATAAAATTTCAGAATAAAATCAAAACCCTTATAAATTTTTAATTACATTGCCTATTATTCTTTTTTTGTAGCAAATGCAAGCAGAAGAATAATAGGTATTTTCTTTTTTTAGACAAATTCTCTTATGGAATTTTGCTTTTCAATTTAATAAAATAGATGAAAATTGAAAATTTGGGCTAGGGATTGGAGCCACGTAAGGCCACTGGACTGAGCGACGGAACGGAGCGAGGGAAGCGGCTGGAGGTAGGT
>JAILCM010000051.1 GCA_024680155.1 Treponema sp. | reverse complement strand
TCATAATCACCGCCACCGGCTTATCATAACGGGTGAGCTCAACAACCTCGCCCTCTTCCGCACATTTTACCAGCGCAGAAAAATTATTACGCGCCTCATAAATAGAAGTTCTGCACATAGCGACCTCCTGTATTCTGATTTCATAAGGATTTTAACATGAGAAAATATGATAGTCAACATAATAAATGTTAGCCAACTCTAAGATTTTATTAGAGATAATCTCTTTTTTAATATGGAATTAATTATAATGAGTGATTATTGTCCAAAAATTTCTTGAATATCATTTTTTATAGCTTTATGCAAATCTGATTTTAAACGGTTATATAATTTCTCGCTAAGTTCATCTGCATATTCTTTTGGTTTATTCCGAACAAGATTTTCTGTACATCCATTACGGTCAAAAAGCTGCATCGGTTCAATCTGTAAAAAAGATGCAATTTGTTCTATTGTCTCTGGAGAGGGAAAATATTTTCCATTTTCAATGCTGTTTATATAATTTGAACTTTTCCCTATCTCTAATGCCAAATCAAGCTGCCGAACATTTCGTTCCTTACGAAAATGTTTAAGATTGTTTATGAATACTTGCCTCAGTTTTTCCATAAGATTACTATGACAATTATTTTTGAAACACGTACATCTAATTTAAGTTAAGTATGAACAACAAATTTGACATACACCTATTTTAGATGTATCATTATATTGTATTTAGATGTAAGAATTATTGTTTTATTGATTGTACATTTAAAAAAGGAGAAAAATAATGGGTAGTTTTTTCGAAGGACTTCTTTGCATCTTTTTGTATGTCGTTGCAGCAATAATTGCGGCAAATTACTTAAATGCTGTTGTGCTGAACAAAAAATTTGATACAGCACGAACTATCATTCTGGGAATTATATTCGGATGTTTTTTAATCCCAGCAGCTGTAATTCTTTTTGTAATCAGAATAATTTTGAAGTTCATAAAATGGATATTTAAAATTCAATAAAAAAAGGAGTTATAAGAAATGAAAAATCAGTACATGGTAAAAATCAAACCTAACAAGAATTCCACAAGTACAATCACAACACAAATTTCAGCGAACACTTCCGCAGAAGCTAAAGCCGAAGCAAAAAAACATTATCCAAATGGAACTGTTATCTCCTGTGTTTTGAAATAATAATATAGAAAGATATGACACAGAAAAAAAATCTTTACAATGTCACATTCCAGACATCAAGCGGAATCAGAAGTCGGATGATTGAAGCTGAAAATATGTGGCAGGCACGTGAAAAAATCAAACAAAGCTACGCCCGAACATATCTTAAAGGCGGAGTAAAAATAATATCAACAGTCAAAGTGAGGTAACCAAAATGACAAAAGAAGAAAAAGAAACAAAAGAACTCGTAAAGGAAATTAAAAAGGATGTAAAGGAATCCGAGAAAGAATTGAAAAAATCTGAAAAAGAAGTCAAGAAAGCTATAAAAGAAAGTAAAAAATAATAAGGAAAGGAAATGGGGTTTTTCACAGATTTAATTGGTGGTGCAATCAACAACTATATAGAAAATAAAGATACTGATGATACGTTAAGAACACTTGTTTTTCTTGCAGGATATAATACTAATATTAATGAACAAGAAATGAAACTCATCGTTGAAGCTATTTCGATTCTAGACGAAAATGCTTCATTATTCGAATACAAAGAAAAAATTGATTCACTACAACGGGACTTAAGAATAAAAAGTCTTGATATGTTTTTTGATGATATTCTCTCAACACGTATAAACAGAGAAAAGATAGAAAATTTCTTTACATTAGATGTATTGTTATTCTTGCGGCTTTGTATGGAAGAGTTGATTAAGCCAGAACAAATGTACAATCTTTATATATTGAAAAATAAATTTAATTTTTCTAAGACAGAATTAAAGAATTGCTATCAAACAGTCGCACATGCTATAAATTTGGATTTTGATACAGTTGCTGAAAAAATTGAATTATTTACACAAGAGGATACTATCAGAGAATTATTACAACGTAATCCTTCGTTAATTTCTGAATACGATGAAGAAGACGATGACGATGACGAAGATGATGATGAATTCTCGTACAGAGGAAATATTGAAGACGGAGAAAAATTGCTTTCCAAGTGGAATGAAATTTTTACTTCTGATTTAGAAAACTTCTTTGATGAATCATTAACTATGTCTAAAACAGAAAATGATGTTTTTGATTTTTCTGACACTGAAAAAGAACTCCTTTTCACAACAAGTGATGATTTTGAAGAAGATGATGATGGATATATAATTATCAAATTCATTAAAAATAATAAAACCTTAGTCTATTCTTACAGTCCTGATGATAATGATAATTTAACATTAAGTATAAACTTAACAAAACAGGATGAAATTGTATTGAATTTTGAAATCGTGGGCTCTGATATATCTGAGTTTGATGAGTTTTTGTCTTATATGGATGAATTGAATATTGAAGTTCCAGAAGACTTTGTTGAAAATCAAAAAAATTTTATATCAAAATTGAATAAAAAATTTTTGGAATCAAACTCAAAATCTCGTTTTTCAGATTTAGATGATTTTTAGTTCAAAATAGCAAATTACAAAGTATTAGGTACTTGTGTTTCAGAAACAGGATTGGTCAACTCAATCCTGTTTCATAGTTTCCATAGAAATTTTACAATTTGGGTTTCTTTCCCCTGATAGATTCCGCTGCCTTTGTAAACCTGACCAAAACTGCATTTTTCCAGGACGCGCACAGAGGCTGTATTTTCCGCAAGGCAGATTCCGTAAACTTCTTTGATATTAAGCTTTTCGGCCATAGCAGGAAGGAAGGCTTTTACCGCTTCTGTTGCATACCCCTGCCCCGTAAATTGTTTTGCAATGTGATAGCCGATTTCCCAGGAACTATCATCAATCTGGCAAAGCTGAACATAGCCGATGTTTTTGCAGCCGTCATTTGTGATTATTGGATATACAAATGGGCCGTCTGCGCTGTCATATCGCGAAATCAAGAACTCAATTGCAGCGCGAGCTTCTTCGGCAGAATCATAAACTTCATCAGGAACAAATCGTCTGGTGTCGTCGTCCTGCGAGTTTTCGTAGACGCTTTGGTCCATGTCAGAGGAAAAAGTTGTAATTGTAAGACGTAGAGTTTATATATTCATAGCTTGCTCTTATAATCTTTTCTAAGCAGACCGTAGATATTATAGTCGCAATAAACCGAAACCATTTTCCCTTGACGAATTGTTCCTTCTTTTATAAAACCACATTTTTCCATAACTTTATTCGAAGCAATATTTCTTACATCCGCACGTCCATTCAATCGGTCCAATTCCGTGTTCTCAAATATAAACCGTATCACTTCCTTCAAAGCTTCTGTAGTAATTCCCATATTCCAGTACTCAGGATTAACTCTGTAGCCTATATCACCCATTCTGGCATTTTCGATATTAAATACTGCAATCATGCCTACCACTTTTTTGGATTCTTTCAATTCAATTACCCAATCAAAATCAGGAGAAGGTTTTCTTTTTACCCAAGGGCGGGGATCAGGCGCAAACATGAGTTCAGGATTTTTCTCGTTCCTGCTTGCTTTTCTTCCCCAATATGTATAGATTTCATCTCTTCCCAACCACTCTTTTAAATCAGCCACATCGCTTTCGCTAATCTTACGAATAATCAATCTGTCTGTTTCAAGAATTGGCTTGTTTATTTCATAATCATTTAACATAGTTTCTCCATTTGTGTTCCTCTAGAATTATTGTGAAGAAGGAAATGGCAAAAGAAATGAGACAAATAGCTGACAGACACAATTGCACAGTCAGTTATGTAATCAGTCATTTTTTTGCGGACTTTTTCTCAGAAACAAAAGATATTTCGGAGATTTCGCAGGAATCACTCATACAGATTTCAAAGGATAACCCATATTTGTTTATCAAAAAAGATGGGAAACCATTTGCTAGAGTATCGTTCTTTGGTGAAGATACAAAATGGGCAAAAGATTATGAATTCAAAGAGAATGAATCTAAATAACCTTTTCGCCATAATGATCAAGAATTTGATTTACGGTGATGACATCAAAAATATGATGCCCAAAGCAATATCGTAAAATCAAGTCTGACCGCAAGCTTTTTGAAAGTGAATAACCAGCTGATTTTAGCAGGTCTTCTGTTTCATCTGTATCCAGGTTCATTGCAAGGCAAAGCCTGAGCAATGTATTTTTGTTCGGATG
>JAILCM010000175.1 GCA_024680155.1 Treponema sp. | reverse complement strand
ACTTCTACCTGGAAGCGGTAATTGCCTGGAGTAAGATAAAATGAAATTTCGGAATCGTCTTTATCTTCCGGGCAAGTCCAGCATGAACGCCAGGAATTACAATTTTCTTCGCAATATTTTATTTCTTTAATGTAAGCTTTTCGGTTTGAATCACGGTTTTCAAAAACAACAGAACCATATCGTTCGGTAAAATAGTCGTTAAGTTCATCAAGCATAATAATGCAGCTGGACATCATTACCGAAGAAACAAGAATAAACAACACACCAAAAATATTTCTAATCATCTTTTTCATAAAAACCTCGCTTGAAACCTCTGTTTAGTTTTTTGTTCAAAGGTTTCTTAATTCATCTATGTATTATTAAAACACAAAACACGCGCGGAATCTTTTTAACACGCTAAGAAGAAAGTAAGAGAATACTTATTTTTGGAGGTGGGATTTTGGAAGGGGGGAAGTTAGAAATGAAAGCAAAAAAAGCGCACCAATATACAGAAATGGTGCGCCTGAGCTTGGAGCTAATGTGTGCTGACAGTTTGATTTTTATTTATTATTCTTTCATAGCATCAATTACAGCATTTTTATCTGTAGAAATCATTTTACTATTAAAATATAAGGTAAGATCTTCACCTTCATTAACTGTTATATAATCTGACTCGGGACAAAAAGTTTTACGACTTGCATCCCGAGAATACTTTCCTGGTACTAAGTAATATCCTTCAATGTAGAACTTGTATGTTCCTGAAGAAATGAAAATATAATCTCTAGAAGAGTCAAATACAGAATCATCATCTTCGCTTTCGTATTTAGTAGTCCAACCAGAATCATTCTGTTCCTGGTACATTATTTTTTTTACATAAAGTGTGTCTTCTGAAATTGGCTTAAAATATACATGAGAATAATCATCAATCCAACTACATCCACTCATTACCATGGAAAGTCCAAGTATAAATAATCCAACAAAACCAAGTTTTAAAAATTTCTTCATAAAAGCCTCTCTTCGGGAAAAGTTTTGGGAGCTTTTTTTGCAGTTCCTGATTTTTATCCCTTTTTTTTAGTTTCTAAAATGATTATAGCATAAATAATAACACAGAAAATGATTTTTTTCTTTAAAAAAACTAAGAAATTTCTTATTTTGAAGCCATTTATTTAGAAATTTGGCAGTATTCTAAAATTTTTTTATATTTACGCTGCAAAAAATATATTTTTTTCTAGAGATACCTTGACAGATGAGGTATCTTGATATATAACTTATCAAAGAAACGGAGGTAAATGTGCTTAATGTCTCTGATATTTTACGAGGATTAACTGACACAATCATCCTTGCACAACTGGAAGAATCTGACAGTTACGGTTACCAGATTAACAAGAACATTAGTGAACTTAGCGGCAACGATTTTGAGCTCAAGGAAGCCACTTTGTACACTTCGTTCAGACGGCTTGAAGAATCGGGATTTATTTCTTCTTATTGGGGAGATGAAAATTCCGGGGCTAGAAGACGCTATTATTCTATAACCGAAGATGGCAAGAAAATCCTTTTAGAAAACAAGGTTGAATGGGAAAAAATCCAGAATCTTTTGGATGGGCTGTTACACAGAACAGAACATAAACAATTAATCGAAGGCTAATTTTACTTATAACAGGAGAAAGCAGAATATGAATTCAAAAATCAAAAATTATGTAGATGTACTTTTTAATGACATTCCTAATTCACGAAAAGCAGCAGAACTGAAGGAAGAAATTCTTTCTAACTTAAACGAACATTATGACGCTTTAATTAAGGAAGGAAAATCTGAGAATCAGGCTTACACAGAAGCTCTTGCGGCTCTTGGCGATGTAGACGAACTTTTAAAATCAGTTATGCCGGATAAAGATTCCACAAATAGAATCAACGAATACAAGCAGAAACGCGCAAGATTTACTTCAATTGCAATTATGCTTTTTATTCTTGGTGTTGTTTGTTTGATTGGAATGGGCGGAATAAGCGGTGTACTTGGTTTTGAACGTGTTGAAATTATGGCTATAAGCGGTTTGTTAATTATGCTTATACTTTCGGCAATTGCAACCGGGCTTATTATTTACGTTAATATGTCGGTTCCACAGGATATTGAGCCTTACATCAGCCGCGGAAAAAACAAACACAGAATAGATTTTGACACAAGTACAACAACCGGTAAATTTTTAAGTTCATTTATGAAAATTTACTGGATTTTGGTAGTTGTGATTTATTTTGTTGTAAGTTTTGGTACAGAAGCCTGGCATATCACATGGATTATATTTTTGATTGCTACTGCGGTTGAACAGGCAATTAAAATGTTTGTAGAAGCCAGCGGCAAAAAGAACGATATTTCAAAAGAATAATAGAGGTGATATAATGAATAAAAATGCACTTATCATGGGAATAATCTGGGTTTGTGTTGCACTTGCAGGAACTTTTTTTCTTATAAAAGCCCTTGCTATGAATGATGCAAAATCAGAAGGTAATAAATTTTGGGAGAAAGCAGAAAAAATGGCAGAAAAATTTGATGATGAAAACGAAATTGCAATAATTGGTGACAGTGATGTTAGTAGAAATGGTTCGCTAAAAGTAAGTGCAGAAAATGTGTTCGATGCACAGGATCTAAAGCTTATAAAAGTTGATTGTCATTCTGCAGGACTTATTTACAAGTTTTCTAATGACGGAAAAATTCATGTAAATGCCCTTGGAAAATGGGAAAACAACCGCTACCCAATTGTGGATTGTAAAAACGGACAATTGTCTGTAAAAACTCAGCGCCCAAGATTTACACTGTTTTTCCCGGGTATGTCTAGAAAGGAACTTGAAATTCTTGTACCTGCTTCTTGCCTTTCAAAAGACACTGTTCTTAAAAGTTCCTGCGCATCTGGTTCTACAAAAATTGACGAATTTGATGTAAAAGAAATAAACATAGAAAGCGCGAGTGGTTCTGTTACTTTAAATGAATGTAGTGCCGACAAAATCAAAATTGAAAGCGCAAGTGGAAGCACAAATTTAAATAACTGTACTATTGGTTCTGTACAAATTGAATCTGCAAGCGGAAGTTTGCACATGAGCGGAAAATACGAGCAGCTTAAACTTGAAAGTGCAAGCGGAAGCATAAGAATAGAAAACGATATTCCATTTACAAAAGACAGCAGCATAGAAGCAGTTAGCGGCTCAGTAACACTTGTTATTCCAGAAGAATCTGAATACAAATTAAGATACGAAAGTGTAAGCGGAAGATTCTCTGATGAACTTACAGGAAATTCTGGCGGAAGAACTGGTTCAGTAGTAAAAGGAAACGGATCTGTTTTGCTTGATATTGAAACTGTAAGCGGTTCAATAAAGATTTTGAAAAAATAAACACAGAGTAAAATCTTTGCGGCAAAATTATTAAACTGCAACGGTGCGAGTCTGGTATTCTTAGAAAGATTTTTTTACAATAATTTCAACTTTCTTTCCCTGAATATTTTTTTGCACTCCAAGAACTGCGACAACTTTGCCGGTAGAATCGTAAACAGGAACCTGTGCTGTAATATGCGAACCGCTTCTGTAACAATTCCACAAAGCAGAAAACCTGTAAGAATAATAAGCGAAAGTATTTTTTTTTGTGATTATAGGGAGTCGACTTCGTCGTCTCATTTATATTTGATTTTCTGAGATTATTTGAGAAATATCAAAAAAAAAAGGAGCTATCCTAAAAGGATAGCTCAAAGATTTTAGAATTTTTTATAAATCTTGACCTGTTACGGTACAT
Source organism: Treponema sp. (assembly GCA_024680155.1). GTDB lineage: Bacteria > Spirochaetota > Spirochaetia > Treponematales > Treponemataceae > Treponema_D. Next base: position 11,289 of record JAILCM010000175.1, on the reverse strand, counting down.
TTAAATGCCTTGCAGCAGTGTGGTTTTAGAACAAATGTTGCGGATTTTCCTAAATCCTTATGCTCCCAAAGATCTCTGATGTTGTCATCTTTACCAACTGTTTGATTTATTTTTATAGTTTGATCTTTTTCACTTAGATTAAAATAACATTCGTAGTAAGAAAGATCGTCTTCGGCTTCGTTTACCCAAACTACAACATCTTCATTACAACTTGCAGAAGTTTGCATAGCCTGAGTTGGAAGTTTATTCATTGCAAGAATTTCATCGTTTGTAATTAATTCAAGATTTTTATCATCAATTTGAGGTAAATCAGTTCCAAGCATCAAAGGTGAACGGAAAATGCTCCATAAGGTTATCATTGTTCGTGTTTCTTCTAAAGAGAACTTGCTTTTCCAGCCTTTGTTATTCTTGTCTCCAATTTTGCCCCATCCGTAACCAAGAACATTAATTGGCAGCATGTCGCAATCAGGCCAGTTTCCGTCACCTACATGAGACTGCCATACTTCGCAACGTTCAAACATTGCTTTTAGAAGTTTCCAATCATCCCAAAAATCGTCGGTTATTCTCCACATGTTTGCGTAATTTTTATAATGATGAGCTTTTTCAATAACTGCAGGTCCTGGACTAAGGCTTAAAACCATATTTCTTCCGCATTTAGAAATTGCTTTTGCAATCATTTCAATTTCTTTTTCTGCTGAATATGGATTTGAAGGATACATGTTTGTATTGCAGATATCATCAACTTTTACAAAATCAACGCCCCATTCTGCATAAAGTTCAAAAATTGAATCATAATAATCCTGTGCATATTTTCTTGAAGCATCAACGCCATACATATCTGGATTCCAGCGGCTGATTGAGTAAGGATTTGCAATCATATCTGCTGTGATTTTTGTTCCGTCGTGAGTTTTTATTGGCATGTGATTATGTGCAGCAAATCTTGGAATGCCACGCATAATATGAATTCCAAATTTTAATCCTAAAGAATGTATGTAGTCAGATAATTTTTTGAATCCGTTTCCATTTGCAGAAGAAGGGAATCTGTTTGGAGCAGGAATTTGTCTGGAATATTCATCAATGCAAAACTGACTGAATGGAATATATTGCAGATTTTCATTATTTCTAAGGCCGGCATCTGGATCTGACCACTGAATGTCAATTACGACATATTCCCATCCATGTTTTTTTAAATTTTTTGCCATAAAATCGGCATTTGCAATAATCTGTTCTTCATTAACTGTAGTATTGTAATAATCATAGCTGTTCCATCCCATGGGAGGAAATGGAGCCGCTTCATTTTTATCATAAAAATTCATAATTCACCTCGTAGAAATAATAACACAAGTTCACAATAACAGGGAAGAGTAATATAGAAGTGTAATTAAAAATTTATTTCTTTTCCAGAATGATTTGGCCCAAGTTTCTTTCGTGATACTGCAAATCTTTTGTATTTATTGCTCGAATTGATTTTTTGAATTCGCCGTTTTCTGTTCCATCATCATCTTCAAAAGAAAGTTTGTAAATTCCGGCGTCGATTAAATCAGTGGTAAAAGAACCGTCTGAATATGTTCGGGTAACTTCTTCATCATTAACACAGACTTTTATATTTGGAATTGGCTCGTCTGGAGTTTTGGGATTATTATCTATGTCTCCATAAACTTGTCCGCTAACAATAGTATGATCGAATGGATCTATAACGCCGTAGCAGGAAGTTAAAGTTCCTATTCCCAAAAGTCCAAGAACTGTTGCAACAATTTTTTGCCATGTTATTTTAAGTTTCTGCATAAAAGTCTCCGGTTTTAGTGATTTAGTGAATGGAAATAAGTTTTGTAAATAAGATTTTTGTATAAATGCTTATATCGTCATCTTTTTTGTAAGATTTATTATCAACTTCGACGGCTATGTAAAAAGTTCCGTTTGTTTTGTCTTTTACAGTAAATGTGGCGGATGGAATTGTATTCAATTTTAAGGTGCCGTTTGGTTGAATTGAATAGGCTTGTTCTGGAGCAATTCGCTCAATTTCTGTCGTAGTTCCGTCTTTTACTTCAAAAAGCGTATATGCAATTGGTTTTTCTTTTTTTGGGGTAATAGAAATTGTAATAGAGTTTTTTGATTTTGAAGTTTTTATTGAAGCGTCCAGTTTGAATTCGTCTGCATCTGGATTTCCGATACTTTCCAAAGTATTTACAATCATTATTGGCAAACAACTTGAAAATAAAATTACTGTTCCAAAGAAAAATGGAAGTATAAGAGAACGGACAAAAATTCTTCTTAGAAACTGATTTTTCATTCTTCACCTCCGTCAACATCTTTTGGAGGCTTTTTTTGAATTATAAAAACAGCTTCTATACAAGGATTGACCATCCACGAAAAAAATGGAGTTTTTGTGTATGCTTTTGGTTTTGTATAATACATTCCAGAATAATCATTTGGATATTCATATTTGAAATATTTTGTCTTCCATGTAAAGAAATTTTTGACAGTAAAACGTAATGCAAACCAGTCTGTAAATTTGTGTGAATAACTTGTGTTTACTGCAAAACCGTGTCCGCCAGCAGAAGTTTCTTCATCCGAAGTTCCATTGTGCCCAGAGTATAATGGGTAATATGTTGATGTAAAACCTAAATCAAAACGAAGCCAGTTTGCCTTTTCTAATGGAAGTTCGTAATTTAAGCCGAGTGTGTAAAAATAGTTGACTTCTCCGGTTGGTAAAACTTCTCCAGCGTCAGTTCTATAATTAAATAAAAATCCAGCTCCATTGTCAAAAAAGGTTCCGAAGTTTTTAAAAACCGAAACGCTGCAGCCAAGTGAAATTCCTGCGGAATGTCCTGTATAGATTTTTGAATTTGTGTAATCAAAGGTTGAGCCAAGTCCAAAATTGTAGCCTGTGCCAAGTTCAATTTCAACTTTTGCAAAAAGAGGCGCTGAAATAATAAGCATGAATAAGATAAAAATCTTTTTCTTCATTTAGAATAATTATATGTTATAAGTGTTGTGGTGTCAATTTTTGGATTCAAGGCTAAGTTAATGAATTTTTTGATTTTAGGGGGCTACATAAATCCAAGGTTCAAGTTCCATTTTTGTGTCAAATAACTGTAGCCGGTTCCAAAAATCAAATTACCAACAGGGGTGCGTAAAGCAAGATGAAGAGAAGAACCTGCGTCAAAAGTCCAGCTTGTATCAAAAGGATTTTTAGCGGCTTTATTTTGCAGTGACGCTTGTGAATAAGGTGTACTTTCATCCAAAAGTCCAGCCTTTGTTTGTGCAATTACAAGAATCGGCATATCAGCAATACTAAAAAGCACGTGCCGATAAGAAATTCCTGCTATTATAGAAGCCTGTTTAAATGAACCATAGCCGTAACCGCACATTCCGTCAAAGCCTCCAAAATCTGTGTAACCGTGCAAAAGAGCGGATGGATATGCGTTCAAACTCCCTTTAATGTCAAAACCAAAACTGTTGCGTTCATTTATAAGTTCAAAATTCCTGCGCATAAAAAAGTCGGCAGAATAAAAGAAATTGCCTGCAAAGTCTGTGCCAAGTTTTATCTGCGAATCAAGGCGTAATCCGTCAAGTCCGGTAATTTCATCCTGCAAAGTATCTGCGGAATATTGGGCATACCACGAAAAATCATTCATCTTGTTTTTTGTTTTTGGCTGGTTCAAAAAAGTGATTTCGTAATTCAAACCTGTTGCTAATGTCATCCATTCCGCGTGTAAAGCCTTTGCTCCAAAATCTCCGTAAAAACTAAAATCGTCGTCGGCAAGCAGGGTAGAGTAAGTAAGAATTTTTTGTGGATGAAGTGCTCCATATTTTGCGCCCGCTGTTACCGCAAGTTTTACATCAAGATTTTTGCTTCTATATATATACGGTTCATACGAAAGACTTCCGCAAAAATATTTATCGGAAGAAAAGTTCATGCTGAGTGGCAGAATGTCGGTAAGAATTATTCCGGCGGTAAAAAACGGCAGCATTGTAAATTCAGTTCCATCATCTTTGTTTACGTTGCATTCTAAGGAAGGACGGCCGCCAATAAAAAATCGGTCTGCCTGCTGTGTGTAGTGGTTTGCAAGAATGACAAGATGGTAGGTACCTTCATCCCTGTCACCAGCGTGTTCGCCGCGCAAAACTCCTTCACCCCTTTCACCAGATGTATCTTCCATCCGTCTTACTTCAAACGTCAGCGTTGCCAAATTATACGCGTATCTCAACTGTTCAAGTTTTGCCGTAAGTTTTTTCTTTGTGGCTTCATCAAGCGTGCGTCCTGTAAAATATTTAAAATCACCTGGTTTTGGAAGCATAACCGAATCAGAATTTTTTGCAGAAATGTCTTTAATTTCAACTGATTCAATAAACGGGTCTGGCATGGAATCATAAAGGCTTTTGCGGTCGTAATCCAAAGTTTTTAGTTCAAAACCTTCTTCTTTTAGTGCCAGTGCAAGTTTGTGAATTTCTTCTTTGTAAGGTTCAACGGCTTTTTCTCCAACTTGAATTATCTGTTCAACGTGGCCGAATGCCGCTGCTGTAATAGCCGAAAGTTCCGGACGAATCAAAATATCAGCGCCTTTATACTGCGAAAGTGTGTTTGCCGAAACAATCAGATTGATTGACTGAACAAAACTTGAATTTATTGTACCAAAATCCTCCTGATTCACGCCGATTTTTCCTAGAACGTCCATTGCAATTACAACATCCGCGCCCATATCTTTTGCAAGCTGAATTGGAAGATTGTTGGAAAGTCCGCCGTCATAAGCAAGACTTTTATTTTCTGTAGGAAACGGACTGAATACCATCGGAACAGACATACTTCCTCTTACCGCCGTTATCAAAGAGCCCGAATCGCATATTATTTGTTCACCTGTAAAAACGTCTGTAGAAACACAGCGGAATACTTTTGGAAGCAAATCAAAATTGCGGATGTACGAAGTTTTTGTAAGACACGACGCAAGCATGTTTGTAATTTTCTGATCGCCAATGAGTCCTGGTTGCGAGCCGATTCCATTTTTAGAAAAAGTGACTGACGCGAAGTTTGAAAAATATGGATTAAACGCAATTGGTGGAAGGGCTTTTGCTGCCGACGAGCTTTGATTTATAAGGCCTGGAATATCAAGTTCAAGCATAAGTTCGCGGATTTGTTTTGGCGTATACCCAGAAGAATACAAAGACCCGATAATCGCGCCCATACTTACACCAAGAACCATATCGGGTACAATTCCTTCTGATTCAAGTGCTTCTAAAAGAGGGATTTCCGCAAGTCCGTTTGCTCCGCCACCGCTTAGTACCAGTGCCACTTTTGGGGGAACATTTTTGGAAGGTGACGAATCATTTTCTGTTTTTTGAGGAAAGTCTTGAGCAATTATATAGAAAAAAAACGATGCAATTACAAATACAAAAAAAATTATCTTTTTATTCATCATGAACTCCAGTTCCGATTTTTTTATTATTTTACATTCAAACCGCAAAAAGTAAATATTTACTTAAAAAAAATAACCGCAGTTATACAAAATTAACCGCGTTTAGTTTTAAATCTAAAATTTATTCTAAAATTAAACTTGAGTTTATAATCCTCAGCTCACCTTGGATTGCCGATAATATATAGAATATATAGAATTTACTTTGACAAATTATGTTTTGACGTTAAAATAACAAATAGATATATTAACGTTAAGGAGTTTTTCTTATGGCTAAAGTACTAGACAGGTTTGACACAAAAGCAAAACGTGCTATTCCTATTAAAATTCAACTTGTATGGATGATTGCAGGATTTATTGCCATTTGTAGTCTTGCTGCAACTTTTATTTCTCTTACAGTTTTTGATAAACGTTCCATTTCTAACACAGAAGAAGAAATCGGTCATACTGCCGATGGTGTTTATTATATTCTTGAAGACTGGCAGGATAATGTAAAGCGTTATTCTGTTATAATTTCGGAAGAAGCAGAAGTTAGAGATGTTCTTTCATCTGGTGATTCTGCAGCTGGTACATCTCTTGCAGCGGCTTATGCAGACAGATTTGGACTTGATTTTATTGCTTTTGTTAATCCTAATGGGGTTGTTATAAGCGGAAACGGTGTAAAAACCGGAGAAAACATTTCTACTGCGTATGTTGTAAAAAAAGCAATTCGTGGAAGTTCAGCCTATGGCTATGATGGTATTGGCGAAGTTGGATTTGGCATTATGAGTGCTGAACCCGTAAAGTTATACGGAAATGTTTTGGGTTGTATTGTCTGCGGTTACAATCTTGTTGACATGGGCGAAGGTACATTCATTAATATTGTAAATAATAACTATCTTGTAGATGCAACTGTATTTAAAGGAAATATCCGTGCCGCAACAACTTTAGGTGCAAATCTTGTGGGAACCGAACTTGCAAATAAAGAAATTGTAAAGCAGGTTTTAAATGATGGCATTGAATATGCTGGTTCAAATGTAATTAGTGGAAAAGATTATTATACAAATTACCGTCCGCTTAAAAATGATGACGGAACCAGTGTCGGAATGCTTTTTATTGCAAAATCAATGGAAGTAATTGAGCAGGTTCGCAATGAAACAATGAAAGTTGTAATTCCAGTTGTACTTGTTTTGATTATTGTGTTTATTTTAATAGGTTACACATACATCAGATATCTTATGAACCGAATTCTTGTTGTTACAAAATTCCTTCAGGAACTTGAAAGTGGTGATGCAGACCTTACAAAACGTGCAAATCTTTACCACCGCGATGAAATTGGTGATTTGATTGTTCACTTTGACTTGTTTCTCGATAAATTGCAGCAGATTGTAAAAGATGTAAAAGGTTCTAAGGATGATTTGTCAACGAGCGGAATGTCTTTGTCGGCAAGTATGGAAGATACTTCAAGTGCAATTACAGAGATTATTGCAAATATCGACAGCATTTCTGGACAGATTGCCAGCCAGAGTGACGGTGTACACAAGAGCAGCGATTCTGTTAGTGAAATTTCACGTGGAATTGCAAAACTTGATTCTATGATTGAAGAACAGACTGCCGGTGTAGAACAGGCTTCTGCCGCAATTGAAGAGATGATTGGTAATATTTCTTCGGTAAACGGTTCTGTAGAAAAAATGTCTGATTCTTTCAAACTTTTACAGCAGAATGCAAACGTCAGCTTCCAGAAGCAGGTTGAAGTTAGCGAAAAAGTTAAGCAGATGGAAGAACAGTCTAAGATGCTTAAAGATGCAAACACCGCAATTTCAAGTATTGCAAGTCAGACAAACCTTCTTGCTATGAACGCCGCAATCGAAGCTGCACATGCCGGAGAAGCTGGAAAAGGATTCGCCGTTGTTGCTGATGAAATTCGTAAGCTTTCAGAAACTTCTTCTGCACAGTCAAAGGCAATTGGAGAAGGAATTAAGAAGATTCAGGAAACAATCGGTCAGGTTGTTAATTCTTCTACAGATTCAAGTGATGCACTTACTTCGGTTTCTAATCAGATTACAGAAACAGACCAGCTTGTTATTCAGATTCGTTCTGCAATGGAAGAACAAAACGAAGGTTCAAAACAGATTACCGATGCTTTGCACAATATGAACGACAGTACAGTTGAAGTAAATAAGGCTTCTAAACAAATGGCTGAACAAAAAGAATCAGTTCTCCGTCAGATGCAGATGCTTACAGATTCTACTGCGCTCATGAAGCAGAGTATGGAAGAAATTTCAATCGGTGCAAAAGCAATCAACGAAACTGGTGCCGCACTTTCCGGCATTTCAACTCAAGTTTCTGGAGCAATTAATAAGATTGGTTCACAGATTGATTTGTTCAAAGTGTGATAGTTTCTAATAAACAATAATCATGTAAAAATCCAATGGGATATAATAATGCCCGTTGGATTTTTTTTGTCTTGTTCTTTAAGTAAATTTAGTTTATAATTTAGGTAAAATTAAATAACGAGGCAATTTATGATTCACGAAAAATATTTTGAAATGGCAAAGGCCCAGGAAGAATTCTTGAGCCGACCTAATAAAGTTCGCACAGATTTTTACAACGGTATTTACGAACGTTACGAAAATCCAATCCTTACGCGGGATTCTATTCCTCTTACCTGGAAATACGATTTATGCAAAGAAACAAATCCGTTTTTTATGGAACGTCTTGGTATAAATGCCGTAATGAACAGCGGTGCAATTTATCTTAACGGAAAATTCTGCCTTGTTTGCCGTGTAGAAGGAAACGACCGAAAATCATTTTTTGCAGTTGCGGAAAGCCCGAATGGAATTGACAATTTCCGCTTCCGTCCATACCCGATTACTTTGCCCGATACATGCCCTGAAGAAACTAACGTTTACGATATGCGTTTAACTCAGCACGAGGATGGTTGGATTTATGGAGTTTTCTGTTCAGAAAGCAAAGATAAATCTAATCCTGATTTAGGAGCCGCAGTTGCCGCCGCAGGAATTGTTCGTACCCACGATCTTGAACACTGGGAACGTCTACCAAATCTTGTTACAAAAAAATCGCCACAGCAAAGAAATGTTTGTCTTCATCCGGAATTTGTAAATGGAAAATACGCCTTTTACACACGTCCAATGGATGATTTTATTAATACAGGAAGCGGCGGCGGAATTGGTTTTGGACTTTGCGATGATATTACTCACGCTGTAATTGACGAAGAAAAAATCATTTCTAAACGCATTTACCATACAATCACAGAAGCTAAAAACGGAGCCGGAGCAACGCCAATTAAAACAAGCCGCGGATGGATTCATATAAGTCACGGTGTACGCAATACTGCAGATGGATTACGCTATGTTCTTTATGTTTACGCAACTGCTTTGGATGAACCAAGTCGAGTAATTGCAGAACCAAGCGGTGTTTTTCTTGTTCCACTTGGAGCTGAACGTACCGGTGATGTAAGCAATGTTGTTTTTTCAAATGGTGCAATTGAACACGACGGTAAAGTTTATATTTACTACGCAAGCAGCGATACTCGAATGCACGTTGCAACTACGACAGTTGAGCGTCTTGTAGATTACACGTTCAATACACCAGCCGATCCTCATCGAAGCCCTGATTGTGTAAAACAACGCTGCGAACTTATTAAAAAGAATCTTGAGTTGCTGGAAAAATAAGCAGTGTGTTAATCGTGATAATTGTACTGAATTAGTTCCGGGTGATATTCAAAGTGCATATTATCGTAAATAACCCACTTGCCGCCCCAAATAAAGCCTTCTTCTTCAAAAATCTGAATTACTTTTTGCGGCGGCATCCAGCGGTCTTTTAATGGAACAAGCATCCAGGTGTTAGGGTATTTTGAACGAGCCCAATTCCAGAAAATCTGTTTTCCGCCCTGTTTTTTTGTTAGAATATCAATTGCAATTCCCAGGCTATGAAAAGATTTTCGTTTAGTACCTTCGATTATGCGCCAGTTATAGCCATCAACTGATTTTATGTTTTCAAGGAATGCTTTTATTTCTGCATCTTCTTTTTGAGCGTAAATTTTTTCTTCAACTTTTTTTAGAGGGGCTTCAATCCTTTTGTGAATTGTTGTGTTTTTTTCTAAAAATGTGATTCGTTTTAGCTGCTGTTCAAGTTTTCCGCGTGTGTAAGAATCATAAATTTCATCAAACAAAAACATTGGAGTTCCTGCACCATTCTTGCGGCTTTCTTTGGAACCGTATTCTTTAATTTGTAAACGTTCTTCTTCTGTATATTCAACGGGATCTTTTAATTCTTTTGGATACGAATACAAAAGCGGCCAGTAATTTTCGGAGTTTTCAAGTTCTTCTTTTGGTAAAAAACTTCCGTTTGCCCAATAAAAATCTGTGGTTTTAGAAGTATTTTTTTTAGAAGTTGGAGTTTTAACTGTAATAATCCAGTCGTTTTGTTCTTTATCAAACTGCTGTGAAAATTCAATATCGGGATATGCAAGTCTGAAATATTTTAATTCAGAAATCAGCATTTTTTGTTTTTGTATTAGATTTGTGGTTAGTGTGTCTTCTGTTGCATTTTGTGCATAAACTGTAGAAATAGATACGATTAAAAAAATAAAAGAAAACAGTCTTTTGTTGGCTTTTTTCATAATAATATTATACCAGAAATGTTTAAAAAAGATAGAATATCCTGTATTTAAATTAAAAAAGGGACTGATTAATAATAGAATCAGTCCCCCATAAAACATCATAATTACAAATTAGAATTTGTAATTAAACTGAACGTTCAAGAATCCTGGGAAACCTGTTTCTAAGGTTGCACCCATGTTAGATGTAAAGTAATAAGTTCCACCAAGAATGAATCCCAAGTCTACTGCAATTGGTCTTGTATATTTGTTTGCTGGATCATATTTTTCTCCAGAAATTCTGAATGAAGTAATATTTAATCCAACTTTACCACCTGCGTAAACATCAAGATTGTCTATGCCTAAATCTAAGTGATATTTTGCTAATGCACCAAAGTTAAAGTACATGTATTTAGCAGGCCATCCCTTTTCTGTTCCTTCATCGCCTGCAAGTGTTGCAGGAGGATTTTGTGTGTAATAAGTTACACCGTACATATTTGCATAGCCACCAACTGAAATAGGAAGCATATCTGCAAAATACATTGCCTTTTCATAAGACAAAGAAATTTCAGGAATCATGCTGGCTGGTTTATTGCTGACTGTGTAACCGTTAATTCCTATTCCAACAGATGCTATATTTGCTCCTGGGGTAACTGCACTTGAATACTGTTTCCAGAATGTGTTTGTGTCAAATGCAAAAGAAGAACTTATAATTAGGAAGGTTGTTAAGATTGTTGTAATTAATTTTTTCATTTACTTTCTCTCCTCAGTTACCATGTTATGCGACAAGTTTTGTCTGAGAAATCACAATAAATTGTACACCCAACTTTTGATAATATTTTCATACCGTCAACGAGTGTGCCACTGAATTCTGCTGTTGTATCTGAAGTAGCTTTTACAGGGCCATTTATAGCATAAGGTCCTTGTACCATTAATCCACCGCTTGTATGTGTGAAAGTTACTGTACCTTGTTCGCAAGAAAATGACATTCTCCAATCGCCATCGGCTTTTAATGAAGTAACATCGCTTTCACCAGCTCCTCCATCAGTTTTTGTGTGAGCTTCTGCTGCTGCAAATGGTCTACAACCTGTAACTACAGAAAGTAACAAAACTGTAAAAATTGCAAGGACAATATTGTATATCCTTTTTTTCATAAAATCTCCTTTTGAAGGTTAAAACCTTCTATATTTTTTTATAAATACATATTAGACAAAAAAACTGAAAAAAAACTGAAATAAAAACGAAAAAAACTGAAAAATTTGAAATCTAAATGAAAGA
>JAILCM010000080.1 GCA_024680155.1 Treponema sp. | reverse complement strand
AAAAGAAAGAACGCTTTGAAGAAAAAATTAGAAGCGGAATTCAGTTGTAAAAATATTTATTTTGCAAAAGAAAGGGGGCTTCACAAAATGAAGTCCCCTTTTTTTATTTCTATGCAAAACTGCATTCGTGCTTTTTTATCGTTGGATTCTTCCGCTTCCGTTGCCGGCTGCAAGTTTTTCTACTTCGTCAACACTTACCATGTTGTAGTCGCCTTCGATTGTGTGTTTAAGACAGCTTGCGGCAACTGCAAATTCTACTGCATCCTGAGTTGATTTTCCGTTCAAGAGTGCATAGATGAGTCCGCCACCAAAAGAGTCTCCACCACCAACGCGGTCTACAATGTACATTTCGTATTCTTTTGAGAAGCAGTAATCTTTTCCATCATACAAAAGGGCAGCCCAATTGTTGCGGTTTGCATTGATTGAAGTTCTAAGAGTGATTGCAACTTTCTTGAATCCAAACTTATCTGCAAGCTGTTTTGCAACTGATTTGTAACCGTCTTTGTTGAGTTTTCCGCCTGTAATATCTGTATTTTCTGCTTCAATTCCGAATACGTCTTTTGCATCTTCTTCGTTAGAAATACAAACATCAACATATTTACAGATTTCTGTCATAGCTTGGCGGGCCTGGTCACGAGTCCAGAGCTTTCCGCGGTAGTTTAAGTCGCAGCTTACTGTTGCACCAGCGGCTTTTGCAGCTTTACATGCTTCAATACAAATCTGAACCATGTTTCCGCCAAGAGCAGGAGTAATTCCAGTCAAATGGAACCATTTACAATCCTTAAAAATTTCTGGCCAGTTGAAATCTTCTGGTTTTGCTTCTGCAATTGAAGAATGTGCACGGTCGTAAATACATTTTGATCCGCGCTGACTTGCTCCACGTTCGTTGTAATAAATACCAACACGGTCACCACCACGAACAATGTAATTTGTATTTACACCAAAACGGCGAAGAGAGTTGATTGCAGCCTGACCAATTTCGTGTTTTGGAAGCTTTGTAACGTAATAAGCATCCAAACCGTAATTTGCCAAAGAAACTGCAACATTAGCCTCTCCACCACCAAAGGTAGAAGTCATTTTATCAACCTGAACAAAGCGGAAATATCCTTCAGGTTCCAGTCTAAGCATAATTTCACCAAATGTAACTACTTTCATTTCAAAATCTCCTTTTATAAGAGGGGGAAGTCTCCCCCTCGCTCGCACGACGTTGCTCGCTACCCCCTCTGCGGGGACACCCCGCAACGCCCCGTTTTATCCGCGAATCTCTTTTACAATACCAGCGGCTTCTTTTGTGAGTCGCTCAATTTCAGCAAAGTTTCCGGCATTAATCAAATCACCTTTTACCATCCAGCTGCCGCCACAAGCCAAGATTTTGTCGCAGGCAAGGTAGTCACGAACGTTTGTAGCGTTAATTCCGCCAGTTGGCATAAACTTCATCATTGTATATGGAGCGCTCATGGCTTTAATCATCTTGAGGCCGCCTGCATTTTCTGCCGGGAAGAATTTTACCACATCAAGGCCGAATCCAAGAGCAACTTCAAGTTCGGTTGGAGTCATAATTCCTGGAGTTATCGGATAACCTTTTTTAATACAGTACTCTACTACCTTTGGATTAAGACCAGGGCTTACAATAAATTTTGCTCCGGCTCCAATAGCGCGGTCTACCTGCTCGGTTGTAAGAACAGTTCCTGCTCCTACAAACATATCAGGGAATTTTTTTGCAATTGCACGAATACTTTCTTCTGCAGCGTCGGTACGGAATGTAACTTCTGCACAAGGAAGTCCGCCTTTAATAAGGCTTTCGGCAAGCGGTTCTGCATCGCTAACTTTATTCAGCACAACAACAGGAACAATTCCTGTAGCGCCAATCTGTTTTAATGTATCATTCATAAATGCCTCGAAAAAAATGTAAAAATATTTACTAGCCTAATGTATCAAATAATAAAAAAATAGTCGCTCAGTTAATTACCTTAAAAAATCAGATTACAGTTACCAGCTTCCACCGCCGCCACCGCCTCCTCCACCACCGGAGTGACCGTGAAACCTGCTGCCGCTTCCGCCACTTGATTCTGATTGCGATCTTACCGCCTTTACCTGTGAATTTATCCTTTTTCCTAAAGAATTAACTAAATGAGTAGTAGTAAAACTGTTTATAGAACTCACATTACCGGAATACCATGCAGGTTCTTTTACAGTAATATCTTTAAACCGTTTAATCCATTCATCTTCAAGCCCAAAAACGATAGCATACGGGAGCACATCGTAAAAATATTCAGGATTATCATCAAGAAGAACCTTTAATCGTGGCATTTCCGCAAATTTTATAAAATCCTTTAATCCAAGAAGCTTGCCTGTAATTTCAACATTGTACGGAGTCATTTTTATAAGTCTTCCATTAAAAATACAGAAAGCTACATACATTGCAAAAACAATAATTAACAAAGCGGGAGGAAGATTATTATCCTGCAAAATAGTATCAAAAAGCGAATAAAAAATCGCGCATATAGGAAGGTTCTGTTTTAGGGATTTCAGTTTTTTCTGAATTTCTATAACCGTTTCTTTAATGCCAAAGTTTTTACTTTTTTCTTCTATTAGTGTAATGTAGCCTTTTTGTGCCCAATACGGAATTAAAGCAAGAATATCCTTATCGTCAGCAGAATGATCTACTATAAAACCAACTTCGGAAGGAGGAATTCCATCTGGAGGATAAAACTCAACAGTGCGTACCGGCTTTTCTGAAACACTGAATATGCACAAGAACAAAGAATAAGTAAGAATCGCTATAGAAATAATTGCAAAAATCCATGCTGGAACCGGCGAAACTTTTCTTGCACCAACAAAATATCCTTCCGGCAAATGAACATAAACAGTTATTGCATTTCTTGGCGGAATATTTATGGCTTTTCCGTGAATGCCGTACGAATCAATTTTACAATCAATATTCAGAGGATTTTTGTCGACTCCTGCTTCTCCACTAAAAACTTCCAGCTGAGAATTATCAGGAATCGGTTTTTGAAACTTTATTTCAAATTCAAAATTATCGATTTTAGTATTCCAAAAGGCCCCTAAAGGAGAATAATACAGAAAATCGTAAAGTTCAATTCTGTCATCAGGAATCTGGCAGTCATAAGAAATTACATAGGTATGATTTCCAATAACTGTTTTGTTTTTATCGCCAATTACTATAGAAAAAGTTCCGTCTTTGTTTTCGTTTTTATGTTTATCATCGTAAGTTTTTATTGAAGTATACTTGGGAACATAAGTCATTTCACGCTCTTCTTCCTGATTATAGTAATAGAATTTTTCTGGAAATGACCTGTAAATTGCAAAAATCGGCACAGAAGCTAAAAAAAGAAAAACAAAAAGCAGAAAAAATTTCTTCATAATGTATCAGTTAGAATTCAACTTTTACGTTTTTGCGTTCTTCATTATCATCAACTGAGAACAATGGCTTTTTAGTAAAATGGAACATTGCCGAAATAATATTTGAAGGAAACATTTCGCATTTTGTATTGAACATTACAACAACCGCATTGTAATATTTTCGCGAATTTGCAATATCTTCTTCAATTTTTGCAAGCTGTGCCTGAAGTTCCTGAAAATTTGTATTTGCTTTAAGCTCCGGATAACTTTCGCTTAATGCAAAAATCTGGCGGAGAGCTCCCGAAATCTGATTTTCGTCTACGATTTTTTCTTCCATAGAATTACGGCTACCAGAATTTCTTGCTTCTACAACCTTTTCCAAAGTTTCAGCTTCGTGCTTTGCATAACCTTTTACAGTTGCAACAAGATTTGGAATAAGGTCAAAACGCTTTTTTAAATAAACGTCCATTGTAGAAAAACCTTCGTCGCAACGATTCCTCAATTTTATAAATCCGTTATAAGTAACTATAAACCAAAGAACAAGCAGAACGGCAACTGCAATAATAACGATTACTGGAATAGACATTTTATCCTCCGAAAACTTAATCTTTATAATATTATACTACGCCAGGAAAAAATTCATAGCATTTTTATAGCAAATATTTTTTACAAGTTCGCCAAGTGATTCTTCATTCCAAGGGAATTCGCCCTGCTCCACAAGATTTCCAACAAAGTTACAAAGAATTCTGCGGAAATATTCATGACGTGGATAAGAAAGAAAACTTCGGCTATCGGTAAGCATTCCAACATAACAACCAAGAGGTGCTGTTCGTGAATAAACGCGAATCTGTTCTTCAATTCCGTCTTTATGGTCATTAAACCACCATGCAGGTCCAAACTGACAGTTACGGAAATTTGCTGCCATTGTTGCCAAAGCTTCGTTATCCTTTGGGTTAAGATTATAAAGAATTGTTCGGGCATTTGGTTCTGCACTGTAAATTGCATTAAGAACAGCACTGATTTGAGGAGCAAAATTAAAATCCTGCAAACTGTCTTCACCAATATTTTTTCCGGCTAGTTTAAGCATTGCAGAATTATTATCTCGCAAAGCACCAATGTGAATCTGCATTACAAAACCTTTTTGAGCGTACAGTTTTCCAAGTTCTACAAGCACCCAGCCTTTGTATTTTGCAATTTCATCATGACTAAGTTTTTTACCAATCCAAGCTTTTTCAAAAATATAATTTACATCGTCAAAAGTTGCTGGCATATAAAAATCGTTTTCAAGAGAATGATCACTTACAACAGAACCGTTCTTCTTAAAAAAGTCCATGCGTCGGCCAAGAGCGGCAATCATATCAGAAATTGACTTAAATTTTGTACCATCCATTTCCTGCAAACGACTGATATAATCTGGGAAAGAAGAATTTTCGGCATTGAGTACAAAATCAGGGCGGAATGAAGGTCGAACTTTTAAGTCACCAACATTTTCTGCAATTTTTTTGTGCCATTCAAGAGAATCGAGCGGATCATCGGTTGTACAAAGTTCCTTTACGTTCATTTTTGCAAGAAGTCCGCGCGGTGTATATTCATTTTTTGCAAGAAGAGCATTACATTTATCCCAAATTTCGCGGGCATTTTTTTCGGTAACAGGAACATCAATTCCAAAATAACGTTTTAATTCCAGATGGCTCCAATGGTAAAGAGGATTTCCAGGACAAAGCTGCAAAGTACGAACAAACGCAAGATAACGCTCGTAATCAGCTTTTTCTACAACAGCAGCTCCGCCACGTTCTTCATCAGATTTAACAGAACCATCCAAACGAATATGACCTGTAATTAAACTTTCATCCACGCCTGCAGCACGCATTGCACGCCATTTGTAGTGGTCATGATCAAGCCATGCATTTGCAAGATTTCCAAGCGGCTTATTTTCAAAAATCTCCTGCGGACTCAAATGATTGTGGAAGTCAAAAATCGGTTCCGACTCCGCATATTTATGATATAAAATTTGAGCAGGTTCGCTCTGTAATATAAAATTTTCATCCAAAAATGGTTTCATAAAATCACCTCACGGCGCATTATATCACAACAGCTGTCCTTCTGCTATAAAATGAACAAAAAAAAAACACGGCAACCAAAGCTACCGTGTTCTTTGAAAAATTAATTTTCAGCTAAAAGCTTATTTTGTCATAAGAAGTGTTTTTGCATCAAGATTAACTTTTCCTTCACCATTCTTAAGAAGAGTAAGTGCAAGGCCATTTCCACCAGCTGCAAGATGAGCAACTGTAGCAAATGATTCAAGTTTATCTGCTGCAAGTGTATTCTTCAAATCAGCAGCTTCGTTAGTATAACTGAACCAAGCTGTCATTTTTTCTGATTTTACAAAAGAAGCAAAGCATTCAAGATCTTCTTTAGAAGCCTTATCAAGATCAAGACCGTCTACTACAACAGTTGCAATCTTAATTCCGCCGTCTTTAAGAGCTTTGAGTGTGTTTACAACTTTTGGAAGAGTGAATGTTTCCTGATTGAAGTTCAAAATTGTGCGGTTGCGTACAATTTCTTCGTTTACTTCATCAAGATTAAAGCTCTTCTTTTTAGCAATTTCTGCCATTACGCTTGAATACCATGCAATAACGTTAGAAGACTGCTGGTCAAAAGAAACGTGAACAAGTGCTTTGTCGTTCAAAAGGCTGTCAATTCCAAACTGTACAAGAACAGAAGTTTTTCCAAGACCTTTTTTTGCAGTTACAAGTCCCATTTCTCCATCTTTAAGAGAAGCATTTGTTGCATCAAAATAGCGGACAGGGCTATGTGCGATTAAATCTTTCTTTTCCATAGGTTCTCTCCTATCTCAATTATTTTTTAGCAGCAGCTTTAGCGCGCTCTTCTTTGTATTTAGCCTGAAGTTCTTCAGAAACATTGTTTGGAACTTTACCATATTTAAGGAATTCCATTGTGAATTCACCCTTACCCTGAGTTGAAGAACGGAGGATAGTAGAGAATCCGAACATTTCTGAAAGTGGAACTTCTGCGTTTACTGTAGAAGTATTGTTTTCATCTGTAGAATCTACAATTACACCACGGCGCTGGTTGATAAGACCAAACAAGTTACCCTGGAATTCTGTAGGTGCAGTCATCTGTACCTTCATGATTGGTTCAAGGATTACTGGTTTAGCTTTGAGGTAACCTTCGCGGAAAGCACCAATAGCTGCAATCTGGAATGCGTTATCATTAGAGTCTACTGGGTGGTACTGACCATCATTAATTGTGATCTTAACACCAACGATAGGAGCTCCAATCAAAGAACCTTCCTTCATAGCTTTCTGGAAACCTTTATCACAAGATGGAATATATTCGTTAGGAATAGCACCACCCTTAATTGCGTCTACAAATTCGTAGTCTTTCTCTGTATCTGGTTCCATGAATCCGGCAACACGACCGTACTGACCAGAACCACCAGTCTGTTTCTTATGTGTATAGTTGAATTCACCCTGCTGAGTAATAGATTCGCGGTAAGCAACCTGTGGCTGACCTGTTACAACTTCACAGTTGTATTCGCGTTTCATACGTTCAACGTATACTTCAAGGTGAAGTTCACCCATACCCTTAATAATTGTTTCGTTAGAT
>JAILCM010000262.1 GCA_024680155.1 Treponema sp. | reverse complement strand
TACCTTGTTGGTGGTGCTGTCCGCGATATTTTCTTAAAAAAACAAGCTTCTGATTGGGATGTTGCTACAAATGCCACTCCGCAGGATGTTATGAAGCTTTTTAAATTTGTAGTACCGACGGGATTTGAGCACGGAACTGTAACCGTACATTTTAAAAGTGAAGAAATTGAAGTTACAACTTTTCGCACCGAAGCCGGTTATTCTGACGGAAGACACCCTGATTCTGTAAATTATGCTGCTACAATTGAAGAAGACCTTGCCCGCCGTGATTTTACAATGAATGCAATTGCAGTAAATCTTGCTGACGGTAAAATTGTAGACCCTTACGATGGAAGCAAAGATATTGCAAAAAAAGTGATTAGAACCGTTGGTTTTGCCCATGAACGCTTTATGGAAGACGGTTTACGGCCTATTCGTGCAATCAGATTTGCGTGCAAGCTTGGTTTTAGTATAGAAAAATTGACATATTCAGAATTATTCGAGGATTCGATACACCAAAAAGTTAGCTCAATTTCGGTAGAACGATTTCGAGATGAATTTAAAAAGATTCTTTCGGCAGAAAAACCTTCTGTTGGCTTAAAACTTTTGGAAGAAACTGGAATCCTACCGATTTTTATACCGGAATTTACAATTTGCCGCGGCTGTGTTCAATCTGATTACAGGGCATTCCACAAATTTGATGTTTTGGATCATCTTTTTTACGCGTGTGATGGAGCTCCTGCAAACAAACTGAACGTGCGTCTTGCTGCCCTCTTCCACGATATTGGTAAGCCGGTTGTAAAACAAATCAAAACTCAAACTGTACTTGACGGCGACAAAAACGACGGTTCTACAAAAGAAATTGAAACAATAACTTTTTATAACCACGAATCAGCCGGAGAAAAAATTACCCGTGAAATCCTTATTCGTCTGAAATTTCCAAATGCCGTTGTAAATGATGTATGCCATCTTGTAAAAGAACATATGTTCCATTATGAATCAAACTGGACAGATGGTGCCGTTCGTCGGTTCCTTGTTCGCGTAAAGCCGGAATGCCTTGAAGATTTGTATGATTTACGTCTTGCCGATATGTACGGAATGTATGATCAAAAAGTTGATGTAAGATACAGCGAGTCAGTCAGGCTTTTGATGGAATTGCAGGAAAGGATAAAAGATGTGATGAAAAATCAGAATGCACTTTCTTTAAAAGATTTGGCAGTAAACGGAAAAATTCTTATGGAAAACGGAATTCCAGCAGGAAAGCAGCTTGGTATAATTTTGAACGAACTGCTTAATTCCGTACTGGAAGATCCAAGTTTGAATACAAAAGAAAAGCTATTGGAAATTGCAAAGAATATTAATGTCCTTTAGAAGAATCAAATGTAAAATTATAAATAACACTATTTCCTACGTAAGTACGATGACCTTTATGCCAGTCAAAAGTAGAATCTTCTTTAAGCCATTTTACGATGTTATCAACCTCATTTTCGTCTGGTACAAAAAATTCAAGAATTAAACCATCATAATAATCAGTCTGGTCAATCAAGATTTTTAATTCATCAACATTTCTTACAATGTTCAGAATTTCTGGAGTATTTTTATAAATTTTTACAGCACCTTTCTGTTTACTGCTTTTTTCAGGATCATAAAACATAAGTTCTTTATACGCGTAAGGACTACCTTCAAGAAGAGCTCCAAAATACTCAAGATAAGACATTTCTTTTCCTGTACTTGGATTAGCATCTATAACTTTTTTTGAAATGTCTTTAGGTGTATGTTTTTTAACGCTCTGCATTTCTTCATGAGTCAAATTAAAATAAGGTGGAATTACTTCTGTATCATTCCAGGTAACATCCATCTGATAGAACTGACCGTTTACTTTTAAGAAATTCCAGGCATGACTTCCACTTGAAATATACGTACAAGGAATTCCAAGATTCTGCATATAATACTGAAAAAGAGTGGTATAACCGGCACAAACGGCTTTATAATCAACTGCACAAGAGAAAGCTGTCTGAAGTTTTCCACCTGTATTTCCTGCTTCAACGGAATCATCATCGTATTCAGTAGAAAGACAGATATAATCATGAATATATTTGATTTTGCTCATTTCATCAGGCAATTTTGATGCATAAAAAAGAATTGGAGAAGTTGCATTCCAGAATTCTTCATACTTTTGTTCAAGTTCAGAACTATCTACCCAGTTTTTAAACTTAAAGCTTGTTACAATACCATCTGAATTATCCCAATATTTATAACTTCCAGCCCACCAGAATCCTTCAGGATTATCGTAAACCAATGCATCCATAGTGTCAAAAAATTCGTCTTCAGTAAGACCTACTGGTAAAGAAGCACCTTCTTCATTTTTCATTAAAGCTTTATAGGCAGTATCGTAAACAGCTTTCTGGTTTTTATTCAGTGTGTTTCTATAAAAAAGAAAAGAATCAGGAATTTCTTTTCCCCAAATGTTTAATTTTTTGTAGCGGTCAATAGCTCCACGAGTCTTTTTGGGAACTGCAACATCAACTTTATTGAGCTCTTCAATACGTTCGGTTTTTGCAAGTGCTATAGGCTTTTCTTCAGACTTTCTAACCTCTTTTGTAAAAGTGGTTTTTACCTGAGCCAAAAGAGGAAAATTAAAAATCACGGCTAAAATAAATACAGCGGTAAAAGGTTTTGAACAAAACTTTTTCATTATAAACTCTCCTTACGCGTCTTCTATATACACCCTCGCATAAATGCTCGGAGCTATTTTTAAGATTTTAATTGTAGATACGAAAAAAAATAGTCCCAACGGACTATTTTTTTTCGTATCATCTATATACACATATTCATTCTTTCTCGTACTTCTTCCAAAGTCTTAATACCGATTTCACGGGCTTTTGCGGCTCCGTCGAAAAG
>JAILCM010000260.1 GCA_024680155.1 Treponema sp. | reverse complement strand
TTTTTGAAGATTTCAACACCGGCCATAATCATCAAATCAGTTGGCTCACCTGGAAGGTCGTTAAAAATAGCAGATTCAATTCCAAGCTCTGTTAATGTTTTTTGAACCTCAGCAGCAAGCCCCGTTTTTGTGATTATTTTTCCAGTTACAATTAAAGCCTTTTTTCCCAAAGTTGATATCTGACCACAGGCATTTTTCAAAGCCCCTTGGCCAAAATAAACCTTGGGAACAGAAGTAAATGAAAAATCCATTTTTCCCTCCCAAAACTTCTAAATGTATTTTTCGTCAACAATGTTCAATACATCATCAAGCTTTTCAAGTTCTTCATCAATCTGAGCTTCGGTTATGATTAAAGGTGGCGCAACAATAATTACATTTTCATGTGAATAAGTAAAAAATCCGCGGCATCTAAGCTCTTTTACAATTGCACCCATAATTCCTTCCGGATCCTGTCCCCATGGCACAAGCGGTTCTCGTGATGTTTTATCTTTTACAAGTTCAACTCCACTAAAAAGCCCAATGTAACGAACATCACCAACACATCTATGCTTAGCCTTAATTTTTTCAAGAACTTCACCCAAATGCTTTCCAACCTTCTGAACATGATTTTCAATATCATTTTTAAGATAAAATTCCTGACATGCAACTCCAGCCGCACATGCAAGAGGATGTCCCGAATACGTAAGACCGCAGCTCAAATATTTATCATCAAAGAAATGGGCAATTTCATTTTTTACAATTGCACCACCAAGCGGAATATAACCAGAGTTAACGCCTTTTGCAAAAGTGATGATATCAGGAGTAACGTCAAAATTCATGTAAGCAAACATTTTTCCGGTTCGGTACCAGCCCGCCATAACTTCATCACAAATCATCATAATGCCAAATTCATCACAGATTTTACGAACGCCCTTAAGATAATTTTTTGGATAGATGATAATTCCGTTAGAACCGACTACAGTTTCCAGAATGATTGCGGCAATTCTGTCACCACCTTCAAAAATCACCTGTTCGCGAAGTTTTTCAACATAATAATCACATTCTGCATCTTCAGATTCAAATTTGATTTTTTCCTGATAAGAATAAGGTCCGCGGAAATGAATAAAGCCTGGAATTGCAGGTTCAAGTGCAAAATGGCGTGGTTCTCCAGTCAAGTTTCCGGCACCAAAAGTTGAACCGTGATAAGAACGATACTGGCTCATTACCTTAAAACGACCGGTATACATTCTTGCAATTTTGATGGCATTTTCGTTTGCATCAGCGCCACCATTTGTAAAAAAGACTTTTCCAAAACATTTTGGAAGCCGGTCGATAATTGATTTTGCAAGTTTTGCACGAGGTTCAGCACCCCAGGAGCCCTGAACATAAGCATATTTTTCAAGCTGAGCTTTTATTGCTGCAGCCATTTCTTTATTTCCATAACCAGCATTCACATTAACCTGTTCAGAAGACATATCTGCATAACGATTACCTTCTGTGTCGTAAATATAAATCCCTTCAGCATGATCAACAACAATAGGATTTAATCCGCCCTGTTTGCTCCATCCAAGCAAAACATTTGATGTCTGCATTTCTGCAATTTCTTTAGCCGTCATAGTATGACCTCCATTTTTATTGAATGAATAAAAATTACCACAAAGATTTTTTTTGTTTATTGACAATATGCACAAATATTTTTATTTTCTTATGTAAGAATTGACCATATCAGAGGTAAATTATGGCACTCTCCCTTCAAACAGTTCTAAATTTCACAGAAACCCCATTCAAACTTAAGCTTTTGTCCGGTCGTCAGGGAATTAAAAAAAATGTAAGCTGGGTTTGTTATGCAGAAGACAAAGAAACAATTGAATTTATCCGTGGAAATGAACTTGCCATAACCCTTGGTGTAAATTTTGAGCGCAGTAAAGATAACCTTGGAATTCATTCAGAAAATGAAATGTTTGAATACCTTAAAGAATTTGTTGACGAATTTATTAAGCATGATGCAACAGGACTTGTAATCAATACCGGAAAATATATAAAAGAAGTTCCTCAAAAGCTGATTGAATATTGTGATGAAAAAGGATTTCCGCTTTTTTCTATGCCATGGGAAATTCACACTATAGATTTAATGCAGGAAGTCGGAAATATGATTGCTAACGACAACCTGAACACAAAATCGATAGAAAAGTATTTTTATAAGGCCATTTTTGAAAAAAAGGATTTTGACCCCTTACAAATAAAAAATACAGTTTTTAGAGACGCAAAACAATTCATGATTGTTCTGGTAGAGCTTAAAAAAGAACTTTTTAATGATGATATGATGAAAATAAAACGTTATGTAGAATACAACTTTTGCTCTCATTTAAATATTAAGCAAAATGAATATGCCTGCCTTATACATAACCATAAAATCATTTTTATTTTACAAGATTCTGGTTTTTATGAGATTCAAGAAATTTTTAATACCGCCAAAGCCGATAAATTTTTTAAAGATTCAGCCGTTTCAATTTCTGATTCCACCAATTCCGTTGAGGGTTTAAGCGAAATTTACCCCCATGCCGAAGCTGCCCTGGAAATTAACGCTAATCCCGACAAAATTAATTTTTATGATGATTTAGGACTTTATAAAATTCTGATTGATGTAAAAAATCCGGAAGTTCTGCGTTCTTTTTACAAGGAAAAACTTGGCAAACTAGACGAATTCGATGCCGCCAAAAAAGAAGACTTTTTGCAAACGCTCACCCTCTACCTAAAAACCGGCGGAAATATCCTCAAAGTTTCAGATTTGAATAACGCCCACCGCAACACAATCATCTACCGCCTTAACAAAATGCAGGAACTTTTGAACTTAGATTTTACCGACGGAGAAACAAGGACAGAACTTCAGGTAACGTTGTATATAAAGAATCTTCTTAAGTTTTAGTACAGTTTTTCGCCCAAAAGTCTTGCGGCAAGGCTTACTGCCAAAATTGCAGTCTGGTTCCGAACATCCAAAATAGGGTTTACTTCTACAATTTCTGCGGAACGAACTTTTCCTGTGGTGGCAATTTCTTCCATCAAAAGAAGGGCTTCTCGGTTTGTCATTCCACCTGGCAGCGGAATTCCAGTTCCCGGCGCAAACATCGGGTCAAGAACGTCCATATCAAAACTTACGTGAATCAGGTCAACTTTCTTAAAAAATGCCAGCACCTGCCGAATAATTGCCGGGAATCCCTGACAGTCAATATCGCTCATTGTAAAAACCGTAACGCCAGCCTGCTTCATAAGTTGTTTTTCACCGGGGTCCAGGTCGCGGGTACCTACAAAACAAATGTTTTTAGGGTCAATTTTCTGGCCTTCAAAATAAAGATTTGTCAGTTCTGGTAAACCAAGTCCAGCCGAAGCTGCAAGACACTCTCCGTGAACGTTTCCGCTTGGAGTTGTTTCTGGCGTATTAAAATCTCCGTGAGCGTCTACATAAAGTACGCCGATACTTTTTCCTTCTTTTTTTGCAGTAGCTGCAAGTCCCGCAAGTGAACCGAGTACAATGGAATGGTCGCCGCCCAAAACAAGTGGAAAATCGCCTGCAGTTGTAATCTGTTCAACCTTTGCGGCAAGTTTTGTACAGGCGTTTGTAATTGGTTTTAAATATTTTGCCTTAGGATTTCCCGGTTTTTGGTATTCCTGTGTGCTTAATTTAAAAATATCAGTATGTTCAAAAGTTTTATGACCAAGAGATTCAAGTTTTTCTTTTATGCCCGCCAGCCGGATTGCAGAAGGTCCCATGTCTGAACCATGACGACTTGCTCCAAAATCCAGTGGCATTTCCAAGATGTGTACGTTCATACCTTAATTTTACACATCATCAAACATTGCTGCAATCTGTGTTTTGTACAAATCGTTAATTCTAAAGCGCATAATTTCCTGTTTTGCAGAAAGTTCAACGCCAACTTCAAACGGTTTTGTAATGAGTGTGAATTTTGCAATTCGTTCAAACATTTTAAAGCCGTTCTTTGCACTAATAAGATTTGCAATTTCGTTTTCGTAAAGTTTCTGAATAACTTCGGAATGTAAAAGTCCTTCAAAAGTGTCGTAAGGAATTCCGTTAAAATCAGCGTAGTTTTTAATTTCGTCAGCATCAACCAGAATTAAAGCGGCAAGATAACGCTTATCCTGACCAACAACTACAGCTTGTTTAATAAATTTAGATTCAGAAAGCTTCATTTCAATTGGAAGTGGTTCAAGATTTTCTCCACCGCGAAGAACAATTGTATCCTTTACACGACCACGAATCTGTAATTCATCATGAATTGTAAGAATTGCAAGGTCTCCTGTATCAAGCCAGCCGTCAATTGTCATAACTTCAGCAGTTTTTTCAGGATTTTTGTAATAGCCTTTCATTACAGTGTCGCCTTTAATCTGCAAAACACCTTCTTTACAGCGTCCAAGAACAAATCCTTCCTGGTCCACAATTCTGGCTTTTACACCACGGATTGGAGAACCGATTGTTCTGTAAATTGGAGCGGCAAGTGGACGAACAGAAACGATTGGTGCAGTTTCGGTCATACCATATCCTTCTACCAAATTAACGCCGATTGCCCAGAAGAATTCATCAATATTTGGAGGAAGAGCTCCACCGCCTGCAATTCCACCGCGGAAATCATTACCAAGCATAGCCTTAATTTTTCGGAATACGAGCAAATCTCCAAGCCAGTAAATAGGGAAGCCCAAAATCCATGGAATAAAGAACAAAATCCACCACAAAACAGTGTAATAAACTGTAAAACAAGGATTTTGATTAAACATTTTGCGCTGCATTCGTTTGTGAATTTTTGCAAAACTTACAAAGAAGTTGAACATGAATTCAACAATTCCGCCTGTTTTGCGCATTTTTTTAGTAATTCCTTCGTAAACGGCTTCAAAAACACGAGGAACTGCAGGAAGTAATTGTGGGTTAATCTTTTTAAAGTCAGCAAGCAAAATTGAACCAACTGGTTTTGAATAACAGATTGCCGCACCCTGAATAAAAATTACGTATTCAACTTCGCGCTCAAAAACGTGCCAGATTGGAAGAACGCTCAAAGCTTTTTCACCCGGATTCAGGTAGATTCGCTCAGGAATTTCATCAAGCTGAGTAAGGAAGTTGCGGTGACTAAGCATTACACCTTTTGGAGTACCAGTTGTTCCCGAAGTAAAGATGATTGTTGCAAGTTCATCAGCCTGACCTTTTTCAAGTTCTGCTTCAACTTCGCCTTTGTGCTCAATTCTCCATTTTTGTCCTTCTTTAATCATTTCGTCATAACTATAAAGGCGGACATTTTTTTCTTCTGCAAGTTTGCGTGTTTCGTCTTTTACGTCATTTTCAAAATAAATCAAAGTTGTAAGCCAAGGGAGTTTTTCTTTTAATGCAAGAATTTTATTGATTTGTGAATTATTTTCTGCAATTGAAACTGCGCATTCAGTAATTGTAAGGATTTTTTCAAGATCGATTGGAGTTGCATCACATCCGCGTGGAACATCGATTGCACCAATAGCCATAATTCCAATATCTGCATGCTGCCATTCTGCACGGTTATCCGAAATAAGTCCGATTTTATCTTCGCGTTTAATTCCAAGATTTAAGAGAGCCGCACCAAAATCAAGACCAAGCTGGAACATATTTCTGTAAGTGATTGGCTCAAATTCACCTGCTTTTGTTCGTTTGTACTGGGCATTAACTTCCGAATAAAGTTCTGCCGACTTCTGAAGCATTTTTGGCACAGTATCTTTTGTGTCAACAGTCATAAAAAATCCCCCTAAAGCCAAAGCTTTTTGAATGACATTTTTTTAAATTTTGTAAACTTAAAATCAGTATATCCCTAAAACGTCTTGTTAGCAAGTAGAAAATTTTTGCTGTAAATAC
>JAILCM010000252.1 GCA_024680155.1 Treponema sp. | reverse complement strand
ATTGACATTCTTCAATTAAATTTTTCCTAATTTCCATTTTACTAATTAGGGAACTTATTTTATTAATATTATATTTTACAACATTTAACTCATCCAAATCCTGTTCAAGTGATTCATTTAAATTAAATGTTTCTTTCTTCCTATTCAAGGCATCAATTTCATCATCAATTAGTCCCAATGCAATTTCATATGCAGTTTTATTCTGAGTTTTCTCCAAACGATCTTTAAAATTTTGTTCTTGCGATATCCGAGCTGTCAAAGCTTGTTTTTCAGCACCATCATCATCTGTACATCCCAATATGTATAAATATAAGGTTTCATATTCAACATCTGAGGTGAATTTGTCTAACGTCCTTAAAGTCTTGTTAATACTTTCATCCTTATATCTAATATTGTGTGAAATAATCTGTCTAAGAGAAGGTTTTTCGACATTAACTCCAGGTAATATAATTTTTTCTAGCTCATCTTCAAAATCTTTTTCCAATATATCTTTACCATTAATTCTACGAATAGCTTTTTTTCTACTCAGAAAATTTCTTTTTATTTCGACAGTCTTGGAATTTGTATCATTAATATCTTCTGCCAATAGTAAAGTGATAATAACTTGTTCATCTATAAGGAACTTCTTTACAACATCATATGTATTTTTCTTATTTTCAGTATCTGTATATATGATTTTAGAGTCTGCTCCCAAACAAAAATCAATTAATTTTAAAACTGTAGTCTTTCCAACATTATTGCCAGTGGTTTTCGTAGATATATCTTTTGTATCATCAATAATCAAGTTTAAGCCAGCACGGAATTCCATATCTCTTATCAATTTTTCAGGTGTTTCTATCGTTAATCTTTTCAAATACATAAACTTACACACCCTTTCTCATCAACTTTTGCAGCATCAATAAGATATAGCCAATCTAAACATAACAAAAATGTAGCAAAAGACATTCCCGTCTCTTTCAAAGAATTATATAGTAATAAAATTGTTTGATTATCTTCCTTTTTTAATTCACCCAACACTAATGAACCATTATAATATATACTTAGTTCAGGCTGCATATTATCCGGTAACAACATGATTATACCCCTCTGGATTTTTAAATATTTTACATCTGATAAATGCATCTACTACGATTATGCATACACACATCTCTAACTCTTCATACGGAATTTCAACATAATTTTTACTTTTCTGTATAATTTCAATAACATTGTTAATTACAGAATAAAAAATATCAATGTCGTCCTGTTTTTCGTTTTGCAATTTAATATATTGATTTGATAAAACAGAAAATACAGAAAGACTTCTATTTGTTCCTAATTTATCAAATTCGGTATATTTCTCATCTAACTTGCTATAATATACCTTATACAAATCTATCGTACCTTTTGCATTTTGCAAATTATTAAATTCTATTTTCCTATTTATTTCGAAATGATTAATCTGTGGTGAATTTGGTATATTCACTAAATTTTCTTTCGCCAAAATGTTTATAATCGCAGCTAAATTAGTGTCTACCTTTACTAAATCAACTTCATTGCCTAATTCTTCTTTTATGAATGTATAAAAGTTTTGTTGTTCTCCTATTTTCATGTTTAAAACTAAATTTAAAATAGCTTTTGTGTCATAAATATCCTCTTCTGGATTAAAATTTATTCCATGCGGATTGTGAAATGTTTTCAATCTCAATGCATCTGAATCACCAACAATTGGAATAAATATAAATCTATAATCTTTATATTTTTTTATAATTTCTTTCTTTAAGGAATTCTCAATTTTTTGCTTTGTATTAGTTGAAGAAACTTGAGCAACAACTTTGTTGTCATGATCAATTAAATCTATTCCCTCAACGTTTTGTTTTATAGCATTCATATTTTTTAAATTGAGCTTTAAAAGCATATTAATCATTTCAGCGAAAAAAGTTTCTGAATAGATGTTTAAATCTAAAAGATTTATCTTTCCACGTTTGCCAATACGGTATGACAAATAATCTATTTTATCTTCAATATAATTAAAATATTGACTTCTATTCATGCCTTTTCTCCTTTGAATATGTAAAAAACGCTAATATGCCTATTATCATTGTAATTATACGTTCTCCCCCCCTTTCATGTCAAACATTAGGCGTTTGCGAAACGCCAAAAGCCGCATAAATACGCCTGAGTTTCGAAGTTGAATAGATTATAAATTATCCGCAAGCCCTTATGGCATGCGGAAGTTACAGTTCAGACCCAATGTCAGTAAGTTAAGAAGGATAGGTGTTGTTACTAGAACTGATAATTAGCATTATTATGGTCGGAATCGATAGTTAAAAATTATTTCTATAAGGCAGATGACGTCTGCCTATTAGTCATGCCATAAACAACAAAAGAGAGACTGAGATAATGATATCAGTCTCTCTTGGAAATACACTTTTTTACTTCTAGGTCATTAACTTAATGACATTGCCCTCTGGACTGACCCTCATAAACTTTGGCAAACCTTCACCAACTTTGATTATCCGAAAAAGCTCAAAACACAATGTTTTTGAGCTTTTCTAATCACCATCATTGGCGTCTTTGTCTTGTTATTAAAAAGAATCCATAAATTCAATGTCAGAAAAAAATGGCTATTTTCATACTTTAATTCTTCCGGCAAATATTCTTATTCCATTTTAGACCAATCCCATCATAATTAGATACTTTGAATTCAAACACACTTTTTTCTCTGGTGCTGATAATGCCGAAAAAATACTTTCGAATACTGGCACATTGCTCTTTTCTACTAAAAACTCATTTGAATTCATTTCATATGTATGATCCTTTTTCAGATGAATACTATCTATCCACAATTCAATAATCTTTTTCTGTCCAGCCCTATATGGATTGCGCCATCAATATCCTCACCAAAGATTTAGCTTCATCGCCCAACATATTGTTGAAACTATCTAGTACTTCAGCGTAGCTATTTTTTTCCTTGACTACATCTTGTAAAATACGGATAAAACCAGAATTTTTAGCTTCATATCCAAACACTTCATGTTGTAGACCTTTCAAATTAACATAAATTAGATCAACTTGTTTGTCACGGAACTGCTCTGTATACTGTCATTAAGACAGCATAGAAAAGGAATGTCCCAGAGCACCCTCCGTGGAAAGTCGTGTACTCCGGGACGTGGTT
>JAILCM010000235.1 GCA_024680155.1 Treponema sp. | reverse complement strand
ATTTTGACCTTCACCGGTAATATAAATTGTCTGAACAACCTTTCCACTGCGTTTTTCGGCAGCAGCAAAAGCTTCATCATCGTTCTGGCCATAAATTGAAGGTTCTGTAAAAAGAATATCAAAAAGAATTGTATTTGGATTTCCGGTAGAAATAAAATCTACCATTCGACCATACGCTTCACGCGGCCACGGCCATCCCCAGCCATATTCTTTTTGAGCAAAATCTATACTTGCCTGATCAACGCCTATAAAAAAAATTTCATCGCACGGTTCTTTGTATTTAGATGCAAAAACCATGCGCTGATCGTAAGTTTTATTTTCAAAAGTAGTAAAAAGTCCGACAAAATAACAAGCTCCAGCAGTAATTGCAACTGCAATTGCAACCACCGCAGACCTAAGCCAGATTTTCCAATTCAATATATTTCGTTTTTCTTTCATAAGCAAATAATTCTCTCTCCAATTGCACTCGCCGCCCCAAAACAAGGGCTCGACTAGTCAAAACTATCTTATGTCGGCAGTCATTTTTTCAAATCGTTTCTGGCGTACAGATTTAGGCTTTCCTTCAAAATCAACCAGGTCAATTACCGAGTTAATATTTTCAATTCGTTCTTCTGCACTTGGATGAGTTGCATTCCATCCGCCTTCACTAGAATTTCCAGAAATGAGATTAAGCATATCAAGCATTGCTTTTGGGTCATAACCTGAATCAGCCATTAAATCAAGGGCTTTATCATCAGCGTCAAATTCCTGTTCCTGCGAGAATCCCGAATTTACAAGAGTTTTTACCATTTCTTCTTCAGTTTCCATAAATTTTGAAGTTAAATCTTTAATTTCAGCAATTTCTTCCTGAGAAAGTCCCAATTCTATCCATTCTGATTCGCTCATATTAGCAAGTTCTGTATAAGCGGTATCTGCGGCAAACATTCCGGTTGCTTTTGTAATTTTAGAAAAAGCATCCGCACCACGACTAGCCCTTATTGCAACAATGCTGTGCTTAAGCTGAATATGACTGATTTCGTGAGCAAGAACAGCTGCAAGAGCATCTTCTGAATCGGTACACCGGATAAGTCCCTTACTTACAAAAATATGACCGCCCGGAGTTGCCATTGCATTAATTTCATCTGTATCAAGAATTACAACATGATAACCTTTGTACAAATAAGGTCTTTTTGAATTGATTACAAGCGTATTACAAATTTTATTAAGATATTCAGTTGTAACAGGAGCTTTTTTATAAATTGGATAAGTTTTTGTAATAGCAGCCGCAACCGAACGACCAATGTAATATTCATTTTCAGGAGTGATTTCTTCCCCCGCTTTTGCAGCTGCTACCAAACCCTGTCCAAGAGTTGCAATATTTGAATCTCCATCTTCGGCAAGAACTTCGCCAAGTTTTCCAAGAGACTGACAGGAAACAAAAATCATTCCAAAAAGTAAAGCAAAAAGAGCAAAAAGAGCAAAAAATTCAGGGCGATTTACTGGGCGACATTCAAAATGTTTTTTTATACTTTTATTTTCCGCACGTTTTCCAGTTCGTTTATTAAATTTCAGCTTAGTCATCAATCTCTCCCAGGAACAATTTTCCTTCTTTTGCAAATTTTTCAATTTCCGCTTCTGAAACTGACTGTGATTCTACGTAATCAACCTGCGAATAATCAATTTCGTACTCTTCGGCATAAACCGCTTCTATAGTAGAATTAAATCCTTTTCCTGCAAGAGCAATTTCATCGGCATCAGCAGAAGTTTTTGAACCATTTGCAACAATTTTCTTTTTTGAAAGAGCAGTATTTGGAATCCAACCTTGAACAGAATCATCATAATATAGACAAATAAGAGACCAGTTCTTTTTTTCTTGCAGAACAAGAACTTCATCTCCGTAATTCAATTCTCCTACTTTAGTCGAAACAGCAGAAGCTTTTTCTCTAAGAGGTGCCGGATCCATAGCAATATACATAGGCTTTTTAGAAGGCTTTGCATAACCAAAAGAAATCGTAGAAATGAGTGCAAAAAGCAAAATCACCTTTTTAAAAATACTTTTCATACGCCAAATTATAACACAAGATTCATGTTTTTCAATATAATATAATATATGAGTTTAGAATTCACATTGACTTTAAAGCCGGAACAGGAAAATGATTCCGCTCTGATTAAAAAACTTTTACGCCGGGAAATAAATGCACGGATTTTGAAAACCGATTCTGCACATGGAAGAAATGCTTCTGGGGCAGTTGAAAAAAACTCTCTTAATGATGATTTTAACTTTAGATGTGTGAAAAAATCGGTGGATGCGCGGCACGGACAGTTAAAGCTTGTAATGCGATTTAAAGTTTGGGGAAAAGATGAAGATGAAAATGCTGACACAAAAATCCCAACCTGGAAAAAAGCGGACTCTGGAAAAAGCGTGATTATTGTTGGAGCTGGCCCAGCCGGACTTTTTGGAGCATTAACGCTTTTGGAAAACGGAATAAAACCTGTGATTATTGAACGTGGCTCCGAAACTTCTAAACGAAAACGTGACATTGCGGCAATCAGTACAAAAGATTTTGTAAATTCAGACAGCAATTATTGTTTTGGTGATAATTGGCGGTTTTTATTCCTGGTCGTACCCCTTCAATGAAGGCGCCTTGTTTTTGTAGGTTGTCGGCGATTTCTTT
>JAILCM010000225.1 GCA_024680155.1 Treponema sp. | reverse complement strand
AGTATCTTCTTTAGCTCTAGTAATAAGTTTTTCAGCTGACTTTCTTACTTCCAAAGCCTTAGATTTTGTTGTAGTAATACGCTCATATCTAAAGAGTGAAGTTACCATATTACGTGACATAGCACGACGATGTGCTGTTGTACGTGAAAGCGGATTAAAACCAATTCTATGATTCATCTGTTTCTTCCTTCTGCTTTGTTAAATTGGCAGCATTCTTCAGATGACTGTAATCTGTCATGCCCAAAGTAAGGTTCCATTCAAGGAGCTTTTCCTTAATTTCTGCAAGACTCTTCTTTCCAAAGTTTCTTGTCTTTGCAATGTCATCTTCAGTTTTTCTTGTTAATTCGCCAATAGTTCGAATATTTGCATTTTTCAAACAATTTGATGAACGAACTGAAAGTTCAAGTTCTTCTACCTGTGTATTAAGAAGTTTTTGAATACTTTCGTCACCTTCGTCACCATCATCACTACCGGCAACATCCTTATCGTTGAAGTTTACAAAAATAGCAAAATGATCTTTTGCAATCTTTGCAGCTTCTCCCAAGGCATTCTCTGGAGAGATTGTACCATCGGTCCAAATTTCCAATATAAGCTTGTCATAGTCATTTCGCTGACCAACACGACAAGGTTCAATTGCATATTTTACTTTCTGAACCGGAGTGAAGATAGCATCCATAGGAATAGTTCCAACAATCTCAATGTAATGTTCATTGGTTTCTGCTGGTACATATCCTCTTCCAAGATCTACCTGAATTTCTATATCAAGATGAGCACCTTCCATCATAGTAAGGATTACAGCATCTTTAGTCATTACTTCAAGCTGACCTTCTTTGGCAAAATCATCACTCTTAATTACGCCAGCACCCTTGAACTCGTAGTTAATTGTATCTTGTTCAATGTCTCCTGGTAACTTCAAGCGTATCATCTTAAGACTATTGATAATCTCAAGTGTATCTTCAGTAACGTTCGGAATAGCTTCGAATTCACTGGAAATAACGTGAGAAATACCATTTTCATCATAAGAAGTTATACGGATAGAGGTAATCGCATAACCCTGGATTGATGACAACAATACTCTTCTTAAAGTATTTCCAACTGTTGTACCAAATCCGGTTTCAAATGGATAAGCATAGAACTTCTGGTAGTTCGGATTAGTACTGTCAATTGGTTCAAATGAAATGCCTTTAGGTTTCTTAAAACCCTTGAGCAAGTTTTTGCGAGCCATCTAAACTCCTCTTCATTATTTAGAATAGTATTCAACGATAAGATTTTCTTTGACAGCATAATCAATATCTGCTTTTGTTGCCAGATTTACAACCTTACCCGTAAAGTTATCTTTATCAGCTTCAAGCCAAGCCGGAACAATTGTATCACTATTAGCTAAAACAAGCTTTCTGATACCAGAATTTTCTTTGATTGAAATAACATCGCCAACTTTTACAAGATATGATGGAATATCAACTTTCTTACCGTTTACAGTAATGTGTCCATGACTCACCATCTGTCTTGCCTGATTACGTGTCTTAGCAAATCCCAAACGGAAAATAACGTTATCCAATCTTGACTCAAGAATCTGGAGAAGCATTTCGCCTGTTACACCATTCTTCTTTGTAGCCATTACATAGTATTTACGGAACTGTTTTTCCATAACACCATAGATAAATCTTACTTTCTGTTTTTCGTTCAACTGAACACCATATTCAGATTTCTTACGACGAACTTCTTTCTGATTGCGCTTTGATTCTTTAGTATATCCCATTACAACTGGGCTAATTCCCAAAGCTTTACATCTTTTCAAAAGTGGTTGTGTACTTCTTCCCATAATAATAGACTCCTATAACTGTAATTACATGCGTCGTGTCTTACGAGGACGACAACCATTATGAGGAATCGGAGTTACATCAGAAATAGATTTTACTTTCAATCCCATCAAACCAATAGAACGTATTGCATTTTCACGTCCCATTCCTGGACCTTTTACATATACATGAACTTCACGCAATCCGTAACTTGCAGCCTTCTGCAATGCAGTTTCAGCAACAGACTGAGCAGCAAATGGAGTAGATTTTTTTGCTCCACGGAATCCCAATCCACCTGAAGATGCCCAAGAAAGAGCGTTTCCCTTCATATCAGTTACAGTTACGATAGTATTATTGAACGTAGCCTGAATGTATACATTACCTTCGTATACGCTCTTTTTTTCCTTTCGTTTTTTAGCAACAGCCATTACTTATCCTCCGCTATGCCTTCTTCTTATTAGCAACAGTCTTCTTCTTACCTTTACGAGTACGTGCATTTGTACGAGTTCTCTGTCCACGTACTGGAAGACCTCTCTTGTGACGAAGACCACGATAGCATCCAATATCCATAAGGCGTTTAAGGTTCAAACCAACTTCAGATCTGAGACGACCTTCTACCTTATAGTCTCTATCGATAATTTCACGAAGTTTTGTCAATTCATCCTGAGACAAATCATTCATCATCTTTTCAGGATCAATTTTGGCTTCTTCACAAATCTTTTTTGCCGATGAACGGCCAATACCGTAGATATAAGTCAATGCTGTATCTACATGTTTGTTAGGGATATCAACTCCCGCAATTCGAGCCATCTGTTTCTCCTTAAGCCTTAGCCCTGTCTCTGTTTATGTTTTGGGTTTGTACAAATGATACGAATAATACCATTTCTCTTAATAACCTTACACTTATCACAGATAGGTTTTACACTGGTTCGTACTTTCATAATAAAAGCCCCCATGAGAATATGTTTTTACCGAATCATAGGCACCTCGCAATGAGAGCAATTCGGTAAAAAGTAATATATCACATATTCCCATTTCTTTTCTATACCAATTCGCGAAAATTTACAAATTTCGTGATCTAATTTTGCCCTTTTTTGTTAATCCATCGTGATGATGCATTTTAAGAAGAGCTTCAACCTGACTCATTGTATCAAGATCTACACCAACCATAATGATTAATGAAGTTCCACCCATGAGCATTGAAATCTGCTGTGGGAATCCGAACAAATGTTGAATGATTGTTGGAATAACAGCAATCAGTGCCAGGAACAACGAACCTGGTAATATAAGTCTATTCAATATCTTTGTAAGATATTCTTCTGTTTTATCTGTTCTTACACCAGGAATGGAGCCGCCGTTTTCCCGGATGTTTTTAGCTATTTCTGTAGGGTTCAGTGTTACCTGAGTGTAGAAGTAAGCAAAGAAGATAATAAGAAGAACCAACAAGACATTATAAAGCCAACCT
>JAILCM010000217.1 GCA_024680155.1 Treponema sp. | reverse complement strand
TCATCAGAAAATCCAAAATAAAACCAGTCGTCGGTATATAAATCTTTTGAGGCCCAATAAAAAACCGGAGTATTTCTGTTTAACATGATGTAGGAATTCTTTTTTACCTGATGCCGTTTTCCGTTAATAATAAAAATTGCCGGCGATTTTACCAGAATGAATAAAGGCGCACCAGAACCACCCGGAGATTCCTGCCTGAAATCTTTGTCGTGAACGTGATTGTAACCGATTGAACCGATTTGAATTGCCATAAAAAAATTATACGCCGTGATTTTATTTGGAGCAACTAAAAACGCATGTTTGTAAAATGATTTTTAACTTAAATTTGCACAAAAGGTTATGAAAATTAGCACAAAGACGAATTGTATATCTTGCAGTAGAGATTAAAGTTTAAGGTATGAAAAGAAATAAACTGAATTCAATTAGTATTCTTGCTGCGGCAGATGTGTTATTTTGCATTGCTGGCTTGCTCTGTTTTTCGTGTACTACGAATACAGTTGCATCAAAATCAAAAGGAGAACAAAAAATGGTTTTAAGCAAAAATCTCTGGAAAAAAATTACTACGTCAAATCCTATTTCATCCAATGTTTTCTGTGCAGATCCGACTTCTGTAGAATATGAAGGGCGGCTTTATGTTTACGGAACAAACGATCACGAGCAGTATTTAAAAGCCCCGAAAAACTCCTACGAAAAAATCAAATCACTGGTTTGTTTTTCAACTGATGATATGGTGAACTGGACCTACCACGGAAAAATCAATGTTGGAAAAGTTGCCCCGTGGATTATAAACAGCTGGGCTCCAACAATTTGTTCCCGCGTAGAAGCAGACGGCCTTACACATTTTTATCTGTATTTTTCAAATAATGGAACCGGTGTTGGAGTAATTACTGCAACTTCACCTCTTGGTCCATGGTCAGATCCTTTAAAAAGGCCTCTTGTAAAACAGGGAATGAAAGGTTTGGAAGACAGTCCTGATCCTTTTGATCCGGGAGTTGTAATTGATGATAATGGAGACGGATGGCTCAGTTTTGGTGCTGGAATTGGAAAAAACGGAACAAAATCAATGCCGGGAAGTTCAAAAATTGCAAAACTTGGAAAAGATATGATTTCGTTTGCAAGTGATTTTATTCCTGTAAAAACGCCTTATCATTTTGAAGCGAGCGAACTTAATTTTATAAACGGAACTTATGTTTATACTTACAATAATAATTGGGAAGAACGAAGTGAATGGAGTGATGTGATTAAAACAGTTACTTCAAAAAATGCGCCAGTTCCTCCAAGATGTTCAATGGCATATTTGACAAGTAAAAATCCTCTCGATAGTAATTCATGGGAATATCAGAATTATTATTTTAAGAATCCGGGTGAAATGGGCTTTGAATACAGTAATAATCACACTCATCTGCATAAATTTATGGGAAAATGGTATCTGCTTTACCATACGATGGTTTTACAGGAAAAAGCTGGTACCCATGGCGGCTTCCGCAGCCTGTGTGTTGACGAAATTGAAGTGGATGAAGAAAAGGTAATCATCCATGAAGGGACAGGGACACGAAAAGGTGTAAATGCAATCAAAAATCTTAATCCTTTTGAAAAAGTTGCCGGAACAACAATGTTTACTTCGGCAGATGTCTGGTATTCGGATATTCAAAATCCTGAAAAAATTGCTGTGACTGCAAAAGAAGCGGGTGCCTGGATTTTTGTAAAGAATGTTGATTTTGGTGAAGGTGCAAAAACTTTTACGGCAGAAGTGAAGGGCAGCGGCATTTTGGAAGTACGCACTGACGGCGGGAAGAAGGTCGTAGCATCCCTGTCACAAGCGGCCACTACACAACAAGCTCTTTCATCCCTGTCACCAGTTGTTTCCGCCGCCCCAGCTACCAGCGACAATTCCTACACCAAAATTACCGTCTCTCTAGACACCCCTCTTACCGGCGTGCAGGACATTTTGTTTGTTTTTAGCAGCAAAGGCGATGAATTAAAAAGCTGGCAGTTTTCGAAGTAAATGTATAAGGTTGGAATAAATTAGTGTTATTCGCGGGGCGGGCTTGTTACCATATTTTTTTCGTATTGTTAAAGTAATTAAAACCAGAAAGAGAGAGCTTTTTTACTTAATTTTCTTTTAGGAGAGCACAAAAATGCTAAAAAAAACTTCTTTACAAAAATTTTTGCTTGCAGTTTCAATTTTAATTTTTGCGGCAATTGGTTTTAATTCCTGCGATTCATCTGTAACAGGTAATGGTAACAATCCTCCCGAGTTCAATGGTGACAGGGATAACGGCTCGGGCGATAATCAAAACGGTGACACTTCAACCGATACAACAGAAGAGCTTAGTACCGATGGCAGCGGACTTACGGCGGGCACTACAACCAATTACAATCTTTTTGTTCCGTCTGAGTTTTCTTCTTACCAAAACGTACTTTATTTAAATCTCTCTGAATCCAAAGTGTCTTCTGACAATTCAACCTGGAGCGACCTTTCAACTTCAACTGTAAAATTTTTTGACAACAAAGTTAAAATCAAATTTACCGAAGATTCAACCGGAGCTTCCACAGGCGTAATCAGAATAAATGCTTCATCTTTTGAAGGTGAACTTGCTGTTTACATAAGCGGAACCTTGACTAGCGGCGGTGTAAAAATTCAATCAAATGCCACAGATTCAGTTGCGGTTTTCTTAAAGGATGCAACAATCACTTCTACAAATTATCCGTGTCTGGAAATTACAAAAGGGTCAGCGGCGGCAATTTATATAGAAGGAACTAACACATTTGCGGATGGACGCGCTTACGGAACTGGTTACGGCGAAGAATATTCAACAACAAGCGGCAAAACTTATGTAGATGATGACGGAAATTCAGTTTCTTGCACGGTTGTTAGGGCGGCAGTTCAAGAAGGAAGTGATTCAAAAGGAACTTTATACTGCAAAGGAGATATGACAATTTATGGCAGCGGAAGTTTAAAAATCACTCAAGCTTACAAAAACTGTATTGCATCAAAAGGTCAGCTTACAATTAAAGATGGAACTTTTGACCTTACATCCAAAGGTAAAAATGGTTTAATGGGCGACAGCGGAGTTCAAATTGACGATGGAACAATCACTTTTAACGGAACCGGCTCAATTTCATCTTCAAGTTTTAGAAAAGCAAACGGAATTAACACCGATGACGATGATTACCCTGAAAGTTCAATCACAATCAACGGCGGAACACTTAATATCACAACTTACAACGGCAAAGGAATTACGGCTCCTTATGTTTATATTAAAGGCGGAACAAATACCCTCAACGTAACCGGCGTTACAAATTACACAAATGATTCAAATACGCGAATTTCTTATTACGATGCTGATGGAGTTTATTATTCAAATCAGAGCGTAAATTTTGCGGCAGAAGGAATTGAAGGTGAAGCTAAAGTTGAAATCAAAGGCGGAACTACACAAATTAATGCAACTGATGACGGAATAAACGTAAGCAATTCAAGCGGAAACTTTTACTTAAAAGACGGCAGTTTGTACGTTTATGCTGAACGCGGTGATGGAATTGATTCAAACGGAAATCTTTACATCCAGGGCGGAACTGCAGTTTCTTATGCTCCAACTGGTTCAGAAGATTCATTTGATTCAGACAGCCGAATTTATATAACTGGCGGAACAATTGCCGGAACAAGCGGTTCACAGATGGCATTGAGCGAATACAACACAAGCGGCCAAAAATTGCTTTATTTTACAGGAAGTTCAAGCGGAATGGGCGGCGGCTTTGGCGGTGGTGGAAATCGTCCGGGACAAAGTACAACTTCATCAAGTTCATCATTTTCAAAAGTTGCGGTTCAGGTTTCTTCTTCCACAGTTTATGCGTATACTTTGCCATCTTCAAGCTGGGGATTGTTTGTAATGACCTGCCCTGATTTTACAAGTTCAAGTTCATCTGCGTATAAAGTTTATACATCGCCAACAATTTCTACTTCCAGCACGGACTTTAACGGACTTTGCACAACTACTTCTGCATTAAATTCAGTTTCTTTGGGTTCCAGTACTTCAACTCCTGGCATAAAATAGAATATAATAGAAGAAACTCAAACTGTCTTGGGGCATTGAATTATGTCATTCCCGTGCTTGCCACGGGAATCTAAACTGCGGGGGCCATTGTGAAAAAATCAATTCTCTTTTTTGTGATTTCGGTACTTTTTTTGAATGCAGCATTTTCTCAAAAACTTACCATTAAAAATCTTTTTGGTGCAAATTACGACGAATTCGGCGATTATGATTTATACAATCATTCAACCGAAACTGATGTAAATGGCGACGAAGATTCTTCTGATTCTTTTGCAATTGGTGACCGCGTTCAGGCAGACTACGAAAGCAAACCTTTGGATGCACGTTTACGACTTGAACTTTTGTTCAATAATTCAGAAGCGGCAACTTTTATTATAGCTCCAGGCGGATTTATTCATTGGAAGCCGTTTTCTCAGTTTAAACTTTTTGCC
This sequence comes from Treponema sp., assembly GCA_024680155.1. Classification (GTDB taxonomy): domain Bacteria; phylum Spirochaetota; class Spirochaetia; order Treponematales; family Treponemataceae; genus Treponema_D. Next base: position 3,250 of record JAILCM010000217.1, on the reverse strand, counting down.
GGAACCGATTTTTACAAAACTTTTGCAATCGATTCTGCCTATCTTGCTGCTGCCGACGATACCACAAAATATGGCCGCCTTCTTACAGATTCTTTGGGCTACGAAACTTACGCTTTTGGAAACGCTTCATATTCTGCTGATGGCGACGAATCTGCCCTTGATTCCGGGGCATATTTATATTTGAACGGTTTTTGCGGTGGCATAAGTTCCGACTGGAAATTCGGCCAGGATGATTCAATTTATCTTTCTGTTGCCGCTGGAGCTACGATGGCGTACGACTCTACTTTTTTGTATGCGCTTGATGCAGGCGTTAATTTTGGAGTAAAAGATTTGTTCGACGCAGGCTTTACCGCTCACAATATCACAAGTGATGAAAGAAAATTCGGTGTTTTTGCAGGACTTTCTTCTATAGAAAATCTTATTTTGAATGCAGGTTTTTATTATAACTTTACTTCATCAGATTATTTGCCAGAAGCCCGAGTTACCCGCAGTGGAGCCGACGAATTTAAAAAGCAGAAAACAAAATATGCACTTGGACTTACCGGCGGCTACGAATTTTCAAAAATTGGACTTGGACTTTATGCAGACGTAATTTCCGGCTTAAACGACGAATATATCGACGAAATAAAATATTACGATGATGAAGAAAATCTTATAAAAACCGAAGTTACTACAATAAAACGCGGTTCAACAATCGTAAAATATAAAGACGGAAAAGCAAAACGTACCGATGGTTTTACAGCCGGCGCAGTTCCTTTTTATACCCAGTTCCGCGTTTCTTACGACCCAACTGATTTTTTTAATCTTGGCTTTAGTTTTAAACTCCGCACAATGCTCGGCGACTCTTCTCAAACCTGGATTTCCCTTTTCCCAAATGTTACGTTTGAACTTCCTTCCAAACTTGGTTCAATCACAACCGGCGTTCATCTGGATATGAATCAGACCCGCTACAAAGGACTTTCTGATATATCAATTCCGTTGTCGTATTCGTATAAGTTCAAGAAGAAGTTTTAGTTCCAGAAATATGAAAAAAATAGTTTTTATCTGTATTTTATTATTTATATTTCTGGAAAATATTTTTGGTGAAGGCTTTATATTAATAAAATATCAAGGGCATTATGGTTTGTGCGATGATGATTTAAATGTAATATTATATCCATCGAATGATAAAGTATGTATCGTGAGAGATTATATTTTTGTTAATAAACAAAATAAATGTTTCATTTATGATATTAACTTAAATTTTATTTCTACGATCAATTCAGGTAAAATTTCGGATATATATTATCTGTATGAGAATTATTACTGTATTCATTCATTGTTCCAAGATCTTATCTATAATCCTGTAACCCAATATTTAAAACAAATTCCAGAAAAAATCTCTACAATATGTTTTGGTGCTGAAACAATTTCTTTTTTGCCAATGTATAATAAAGGATATTATTTTGATATTGCAGGAAATATATATCTTGAAGATAAGAGCTTTGAGAAAGTTTATCCATTTATATTTGGGAAAGCTGTAGTATTACAATCCGATTGGACAAAAGGGATTATTGATATTGACGGTAATATTCTGCTAGATGGAATTATTAACTGTGGGTGGCAATTTAAAGATGGTTTATTACCAATAATTACTGATTATGGGTCTGGATTCATTAATGACAAAATGGAATTTGTATATAAATGTCCAATAATCAATGAATATAAAGATATAAATGTAGGTGGAAATCCTACATTATGGTGTATTTATTCAGAAGGATATGTTTATATTCATAGTACAAATAAAATATGGGAAATTCGCGATACAGCAGGAAATATAATTGCCGAATTACCTTATAATTCTGAATCCAGAATGGGATTTAAAGACGGATTATTACCTGTTATCTATAACGGAAAATATGGTTATATCGATGTAAATGGAAATGTTGCCATTTCTTTTGTGTTTGATAAAGCTGATGATTTTGATAATGGGTTTGCAAATGTTTGTTATTGTGGAAAAGATTCATTAGTGTCAACTAAAAGTGAAGTCTACTATATAGAAGATTTGATTCAGAAAAAGAAGAATCCCTTATTGTTGAATAATCAATAAAAAAAGATTTTATATTTTGAAATAACTGAATAATAATCTAGTTATATTTATTAATGAGGAAAAATATGAAAACTAATTCAAATTTCGGTATTTACGATTTCAGTGATTTTGCAGAAGAATCAAATCAAAATCCACAACCTGCACAAGCTGGCACTGTAGGTAATATTTCAGACCTAACACTGGCAACAACAGGATTAGGAGGTAAAAGATGCTTAAAATACACAAATTAATTATATTTTTTTTATTCTTTTTTTGTTTAGATTTATTTGCTGAAAACTTAGTAATTTCTGCTAGTGGTAAAGTTTATACGTTAAAGCTTCCCGAAAATATTGTAACTTCAACTACTTCTGAAAATGTGAGTGAAGAAAATTCATATTTTATAAGTTATGAGATTTTCCCAATTTCGGATTTCATAAAGAATGGATTAGGAAAAAAATTTTATACAGCAAAATATTATTATAAAAATTTTAAAACAGTAACCTATGAAAATCTAGAGAATGGTCTGGAAAAAGAAAATCCTTTAATAAATGATCCAGGAGTTTATGAATGCTGGACAAATCAAAGTTTTGATGATTTCTTAATTTTTGATATTTATCAGAATAAGATTCTTGGTAGTGTTATGGATTCTATAGGTTGGTATCAAACTTTAGTTTGTAAAGATGACAATGTTTTCCTGTTCTGTTTTTATTCCAGAAGACCAATAGATGATTTTATTTCATCTCTATCAAAATATTTAAAGCCAAATAGAAAAACTCAAGGTAAAGCAGTTGCATCTGACGCAGAAATATTCCCAGGTTTTCCTTATGCAGTTTATAACGCACCTAAAATTTTTTATGAAGATATGAAAAATCAAAATTCTGATTTACCTGAATATATACGAAATTTCCATACATTGCATGAAAAATTCTTGTCGAATTTAGTTGAAAGTTTTTATTTAAGTGAATAATATGTCGCAAAAAGAAGCTGAATCATGATTTTTCTCACAAATCAGCTTCTTCATGCTTTTGCCATCACCCTATTTTTTTACAACACCGGTGCTTCCTGGTCGTCACTATTTTCTATTATAATGTTCAAATTTCCGTTGCGGGTTCTTAGTTCATCGATGAAGGCTTTTGCGTCAATTTCTTTTTTAGGCTGAATCCAGTACGAAATTGTAAAGAG